>JAISZZ010000038.1 GCA_031284385.1 Treponema sp. | reverse complement strand
TCGTATGTTTCATCATAAGAACATACCTCCTGATAAGAAATTGTAGGGGCCTAAAAATAACGGCCTCTATATATAGAATACGAAATGAAGGCGGGGAAAATGGGGGGTGTAAAATTTTTTGTAGATTTCCAATGAATAAAAACGATAAATTTTCCGCGCCATGGAGGGCGCGGTGCAGCGACAAATGCGGGGTTAAAACAATGTCGTATCTCTATCTATTTTTGACCACGAAAACGCCGACGGATATACCGGAAATATTACGGCAACAGTATATTTCGGGACTAGTAGACTGTCAAGACTAAAGAACCGAATAATTCCGAAGAGATAACATAGGAGTTTCACAGAGTTTTTGTTACTATTCTTTTCTCCGTGTAACTCCGTGTCCTCCGTGGTTAAATTTCTTTTTTTGTGATTTATCATATCAGCAGGTTTAGTCTAATCAGCCTACTAGCGCAGTTACCACTTATAACGATTGAGGAGACTCTGATCAGCGGATGTGGTCCATTCCCTGGTTTATAGAGGTGAGACTTTATATGTTAAAGTTGAATCCCGTGGATCGCTCTATTTGGGAACATTTAATATATCGTTCGATTAAATGAGGTTGCCCAACACTTCAGTTTTTGGAACAGCCTCAAGTGACATATATTTCATTTAGCGTTCGGCGCTCTTTTTGAAAGACACCAAAAAACATGCGTAAAACGGCGAACATATTTTTCAAGTTCCAAATAGAGTTGCCGGGCCGGATGCCGGGTTATATAAAGGGTTCATTTCAAAGTAATTGTCAAACCGATTGCCCTTTCGTAAGGCTTTACAAGTTCTGTCAATTTGCCCCTGGAATCGACAAAGAAAGACGGTCCGTTTTGTATTACTTGCAATAATGGAATGCCAACGGTTCTGGAGTTAATTACGGAATAAGCCTGATGGAGTTTTGACAATATTGTTTTTTCCGCAAATACATCGTTGCTGGTAACAATATGCATATCCACAGTATTTTTATGAAAATAATTGCGAATAAAAAGAAAAATTTATCCATGATTAGTCTCTTTGTACTGAAAGTATATAAGCAGGATCTGAAATTCGTAAATCCCACGATGGATAATCATATACCCATTTCTGTCCGGTCATTTGTGTTGACGGCATTCCCATTAATTCGCGCAATTGCAATTCATTAAAATCGCGCGTAGATAAATCGCCAAAACCTGCTGGATCGTAGAAAATAAACCGCCTTGTTCCACTAACTTCTTTTATGCCATATACGACAACATAATGAAGAATAGGCAAACCGCGATTAATAGGAGCTTGACCATTTTGGTGAGTATACTCTAATATGCTATTATCAATTAGTATAATAGCGAGTTGTTTATTCGGAAGTCTGGTTTAATACCCATCGAACCAAAGGTTCGACGAACCTTCGGTTCGAGCTTGCCGCGCGGAGGCTCTTTCAGAAAAGGCAAAAAAATGTGACAAGTAAACCGGAATGAAAAATAAAAAAGCCAAACAGATGATTATTGCATATAGTCACTATGCTAAAAATCTGAATAACGGCCGGGAAAATATCAATAGTATCCCTTTATCCCATATGCAACTTTCCTTGTTTTTGGCATCCATGCCGCCAGGTGAGAGGCCCGGTAAATGCCGCGACAAAGATAATGTCGAAGGGCTGATAGCGTCGGCAGCTTCGTTATGCAGTCGGCGAAATGAAGGGGTTTTTAGTCCGGAGGAGCCTTGGCCCCTAATGGGTCGATTGGGAGTGAAAAGGGACGGCAGCCCCCTTTGTTAAAGTATTAGAAAACAAGAAAAGCTCTAAAATCACGCTGCGACTGAATAGTTACGATAGACAAAAGCTCCCCGGCATTTGCGGGTTTTACCCCAAACCGGATACCCCGCAAACTCTCGCGGAGCCGCATTTTCTCCGGCTGCTTTTACCCGGCCGCCAATTAAACCGGGGCTTCCGCTTTAGAGTTTGGGCGCATCCAGCGCTGCGCTCCGGGCCGGGATTTCCGCTTCAATCCCTTGCCCGCGCTCCGCGCGCGGTCCCTCCTGGGTCTTTTGGGGTTGGTACCTGGCCCTGATCCCCCCTTGACAAAATTCTTCAAAGGCGTATACTGATTATAGAGGGGATTTTCTTCCCCTTATTCCTGTCTTGAGGAGGTTTGCATGGGCTTGCGTAAAACCGAAAGCGCGGACAGCGACCCTTACGGTAGTAGTAAGAACAACACCGCGGGCCGCGGGCATCAGAGCCTTTGCCTATGCAAACTGTCCGCGTAATCTTACCCTAATCAGTTCCGGTCCCCTGTCCTCGTAAGTGTTTTTTGTTTAACGGCGGCGAATATAGTCCCGGCGTTCATGTACGGCGGACATTCCCAAAAGCTCCGCCCGGACTTTAAACGTTCCAGTTACAAGCTTTAGCGAGGATAATTCTATGAAAGAGCAATTATTGACACTGATGGATGGCCAGATTGATGTCGCCGGACTAAAGGTATTGCTTCCGCGGATGAACACCGCGGATATTGCCGAAGTATTTGGAGAGTTAGGCAAGGAAAAGGCTATTCAGATTTTCCGGATGCTGCCGAAAAGCATAGCGGCCGATGTGTTTTCGTACATCGACGCTGATGAACAGCAGATTATCATAGAGGCGCTTACCGACAGTGAAATCGGCGAGATCATAAACAGCCTGTTCGCCGACGACGCGGTAGACTTTATCGAGGAAATGCCCGCCAATGTGGTAAAGCACGTACTGCAGAACGTCAACCCGGAAAAAAGAACGGTTATCAACCAGCTTTTGCGTTATCCGGACGATTCCGCCGGAAGCATTATGACCACCGAGTACGTTGACCATTTGGAAGACGTTACGGTTCGCGAGGCGTGTGACGCCATACGGGCAACGGGCCTTAACCGGGAAACCCTCTATAACTGTGAGGTCATACGGCGCGACAGGATGCTTGTCGGCGTGGTTTCGGCGAAAACACTCATGCTGGCGAAACCCCACGAGCGCATAGGCGATGTTATGGATACAAAGCTCGTCTTTGCGCAGACCACCGACGATCAGGAAAAAGTAGCCGGACTGTTTAAAAAAT
>JAISZZ010000019.1 GCA_031284385.1 Treponema sp. | reverse complement strand
CCGGCGGGGCGGCTTGTATATTGAGAATACTCCGCATAAGCGGAGTGTATTGAGAATCAATGTGTCTTGAGAATTAACGTGTGTTAAACGCGGAAAAAACCTAAGCCGTCCAAATGTGGGCGGGCCGTAAAATACGGCGGGGGGGGGGGGGGGTAATTTTAGGATGATTCGCGTATTCTGGCGCGAAAAGATTTTTTATTGACCGCATGAGAGCAGTATATCAAATTTAGCGGGGTAAGTCAATGAGGAATTTGCGCCGCTCATTACCGCCGCCGCTATGCGCTGAAGGAAGCGGGATATAGTTTTATCTTCACGTGCAAAGATAAGACGCACCCGTGGCCGGCGGAAGATGAACCAGATGGGCGATACTTTGAATTCCTGTTAGACAACGCGCTCATTTGACAGTGGAGGGGTTCGGGCTTATAATATAACTATGAAAGACATATCTTACGTTCTAATAACGCCATACACGGTTGTAAAAAGCCGCATGGGGGGGCTTCTGGCGCGTCTGCTGACGCGAGCAGATTTGGAGCTTGTCGGGGCGCAGATGATAGCGCCGGACGAGATTTTCGTGGACGCTTACGCCGATGCGCTTAGGCGGCAGGCCGCGCCCGATCCGAGTTTCCTTGCCGATTATGTTGAAAAAAACCTAGCGCCTTCAAACGGTAATCGTCATCGTTCCATGTTTTTGCTTTTTAGCGGCGAAAACATACATAGTAAACTTGCCGGTATCTGTGGGCATCTTTACCCCGAACATAGGGCTGTCAACTCTATAGCGGGCGAAACCATACGCGATACTTACGCCGATTTGATAATCTCCGAAGACGATCCCACGAAATTCGAGTTCTTTGAACCCGCCGTACTCACGCCACGCAGCAAACCGGAAGCGGATTCTAACCTCAAATTATTTCTAAATTTGCTGAAAAAATCAGATAACATAATTGAGAATATGGAATATCCAAATAGCCTGAAAATAGAGCGTACTCTCGTGATAATAAAACCAGACAACTGGACATTCGCGTCCGCCAGACCAGGCATGATTATAGATATGTTTTCACAGACAGGACTGCGTATTATCGGGGTAAAAATTCATCATATGGCTCTTGAGGATGCGCTCGATTTTTACGGTCCCGTCGAGGGCGTTTTGAAAGAAAAACTGTCGCCTGTTTTTGGTAAAAAGGCACGGGAACTTTTGGAGCATACATTTTCAATAACTCTGGATGAAACTATCGAAAAATCTCTTGCCGGAAGTTTCGGAGCGGCCTACGCCCGCGATCAGTTCTATCAAATAGTCGAATTTATGTCGGGACACCGCCCGGACAAAACCGAATCTCACTCCGCAAAATGTATGATTGTAGTATATGAGGGTGAATGTGCCGTACAACGAATTCGTAATGTGCTTGGTCCCACAGATCCGCTAAAAGCTCCCGCCGGAACAATACGCCGGGAATTTGGCAGTAATGTGATGGTGAACGCCGCCCACGCTTCAGACTCAGTAGAAAGTTTTATTCGCGAGCAGGAAATTGTAAAAATCCATAAAAACGATACGGCTAAACTTATCGAAAATTATCTAAACGGCTAGGGTAACGCTGATTAAATCGGGAATAATTGTGTAGACCGGACTTGTTCAAAAACTCTAGTTTTTGAACAACTTTAATGAGCCTCCGCACGGCAAGCGCGCAAAATTTGCGGTGCGGTATCTTGAGCGTTGTATTAGTTTGAATGGAGGCTTGAGTTTGCGCTCCGCTCAAACTTCGGATAAGGAAATTTATAATACCCCGCTGGTATAAGACCAAATCTCTCTGTAGGCGTTGCATTACTTGAGGCGCGTCAAGCCGCTTTTTGGATGGTAATCCGTTAATTAGTCCATGAATCTCACCGCCGAGAATCAAAGCATATTCAACACTTCCCAGAATAGTAAAGTATGAGTGTTTCAGTTTCATACAAAAAGATTTTCGCCTTTACACTGTTGTATGTTATTTATGCCGTTTTTACGGGAGAAAGTGTTCTGGCGAAAGAAGTTTTTGGATTCAGTATTTTTGAAAGCGGTTCGTGGGTGGAAGAAGGCGATGTTACCAACCGGCTGGATTTAAGGCTGTTCGCACCATTCGGGCTCTCTCTCAGGGGACAGCTTGCGGACAAACGCCCCGCACCGCCGTGGGAACGCGCCGAAGAAGGAATCACAGCTCTGGGAGCGGCGCTTTATCATAAAGGCACCGGCTCAAGAGTATTGTATGGATTAATTGAGACGCAGGGACTTTTTAAACGTGCGCGCAATGTATGGACACATTCCGCACCATGGTTTGAGACACATACTGTGTCCAATGCCGATCTAAAAACTTCGACTGGAGATATGGAAGATGCCGCCACCTACATGGCGCTATTTAGCCCTATGTTAGGACCGTTCACCGCATATTTTTCGGCTCAATTCGACAAACCGGAAAACGCTATTTTCACAGGAGGAACAGCGTTACGCCTGCCATACGCTTCCTCTCTCCGGCTGGAAGGTTTAATCACTGAAAAACAGTTGGAAGAACGTAAAATGGATGCATGGTTTTCAACCAAAACCTATTTGCCATCACGAAAACTCCGATTCTATGCGGCTACGGCAGTATTTTCCAACCCATTTTTTAGTTTTGCTGGTGATTTTGCCTGTTCAGAAGTGTTCGCATGGGGAAAGGACATATACGCCAATGCCGCGTTACGCGCCGGATTTGGGGCGTGGAGGCTTTCGCTTGCGGCGGACGGCGCGGGAGCGCGGTTTATGGCATCGGATGGCTCTGTTTCAGGCGCTGGTTTCAGAAGCGCCGCAAGGTTTGAATGGGAAGGCCGCAGGAATATGCTGTTCCGAGTCTCCTCTACGCTTCGCTCGCCAGGGTGGCTGCAAGCTTTTGACCGCAGTGAGTCAAGTTTGTATTTCCGTTTTCCCGTTAATAAAAACATTCCGCTAAGAATCAACCGTATTTCACTATCCATGGAGCGGGATGCCCAATCATGGGAAAAAATAATCGACAGCTTATCGTTAAGTTCGGCGTTCAGTTTGGGATATTTTCGACCGTCTTTCAGCGTAACTCTCAATCAGCATACCGCCGCAAAAGTAGGCGATACCATAAACCCACTGCCTAACTATTTTATCGAACAAGAGTTTGATTCATTTAAATTTTCAGGCGATATTTCATGCACAATACTTTTTGTTTTGCTAAAAGGCGCTATGGCCTATACCCAGAATGACAAACAAGAGACTCTCGTTACAAGCAGTATTAGCGCGTCGATAAGCGGAAAACTTGGGCGATTTACGGCAAAATTGAGTAATGACGGAAAAAACGACAAGCTGTCTTACGCACTTTCGTGGAGAATTCAACAAAAATGGTGAAATTAAATAGATATTTTACGGTTTCGCGCTTCAAATTCCCAATAATTTACAAGCCGCCTGCCCCGAACCACATAACCCCCCGGATAAAGGACGGTGGTAGAACAAATATGCGTGGGAACCACATACAGTATAGTTCCAACAGCCGGACATACACCTTCACTCACGCGGAAAACCCAGTGTTCCTCGCTGTGCGACTCGGGGCGGGCGCGGTTCAATCCGGCAATTACGCCCCTGTCCCCCTCCTGGTCCGAAGAAATAGCTTTGTAACCCAGGTCAAGCGTAAACAAGTCGGCACGTGTACTGCTTATAACTCGCGTCAGCAACGCGGCGCCCGGCTTAAAAACAATATCCTTGTATTTGGAATCGTACCCGTGATCCTGAATGAAACAAGTACCCGGCGAAAGAAAGGCTTCTTTGTTGCGGATATGAAACGGAAAAGTCGGCGTACCGCCCATTACCATAACCGGAAGTTTCTGTCCACAGGCTTCAATGGCGTTTCGCGCAGCTAAAACTTTCTTAGTTTCCTCCACGACAGCAGCTTCCCGCAAACCTCTGTCTTTGATGCCAAGATTGCCGTCGTAACAGTGAAAACCCATCAGGTTTATGCCGGAAATACTGCCGGTACGCATACAGAAATCACTTAACACACCGCCATCAAGGGAGACACCGGTACGATTCATACCGGAATTCACGTCAACAAGAAACGGAATCTTAAGCCCCGCTGCCTGTCCCGCTGCTCCCAGCAAGGAAACCTGCTCTAAATTGTCTCCCGTAGCCCAAAAGGTTGAATTTGAGTAGAGCTGCGCCAGCCGTATAAAGCGTCCAATCGCTGGGCCGACCAACGGATACGCGACAAGAATATGCTCCGCGCCGCAGCGGGCGCACATTTCAGCCTCCGCTATCGTGGCGCATTTGAAACGCTTGATGCCTTTAGCCATTAACATTCCAATCACTGCAGAATTTTTATAGGTTTTTACATGAGGCCACATACGTTCCATACCGCCAGCCATGCTTATAGCCTTTTCGATATTTTCTTCGATAATGTCTTCACGATAGACCAGCGCCGGCGAAGGAATAGTCTCCTCGCCCGCAAAATGATAATCAATTTCCTGTAATTCGTTTTCCACGTTTTCATCCTAATAGAACCGCAGCAACTTCAGTTACTAAACAGTTTTCGATTAAAAACAATTTTTCAGACTAACTTCGGGTTTTAGCCTGAAAAATTGCGGGCTTGTTTAATAACTAACCATGTTACTAAACAAGTCGAATTGTACTTGTTCGACCATAGATGGCTGCCGTGTACCGGCACACTATTTTAACTCGACCAAAAGCTCAATTTCTACCGGAATATTGCCGGGTAAGGCGTTTACACCCACGGCTGACCGCGAACAGCGTCCACACTCTTCGCCGAAAATATCTATCAAGAGTTGACTGCCGCCGTTGGCCACCTGGGGATGTTCGTAGAACGTACCGGTACAAGCGACAAAGCAAAGCATTTTTACAATGCGTTTTACCTTACCTAAGTCGCCAATTTTGTTTTTTAGATTCGCTAACAGGTTTAGTATGCAATAGCGCGCCGCTTCCTGCCCCCGCTCAACCGTAAATTCCGCTCCCAGCTTACCTATAAACCGCTGTTCGCCGTTAAATACAGGTCCGCAGCCGGAAAGATAGTAAAAATTACCCCCGAATTCTTTAACGGGTTCATAAATCCCGCCCCTTGCCGGCGGCTCCGGCATGACTAGCGCATACTTTTTTAGCGCATTTTCCAAATTAAACATATCCTACCACCAAAAAAAAATTTAGTTTGTTCTTACAGAATACATTCTATCTGGCTTCTTGTAAAGCCGCTCATTGCCTAATAATTAATCTAGCCGGAAATGGACGGCTGCCCAGAAGCAAAAACTTAGGGCAACGCTGATTAATTGCGGGGAAACGGTTTTGGGGGTGGGCGGATTTGGGGTGCGTGAGGGGGGGGTGCCCCTGATTGGGGGGTAGACCGCAACGAAGTGCGGGCGTAGGGGGGACGGACGAAATGGCGGCTATATGCAACAATGAGTATGGAAATCGTCCCCCCCCCCCCCCATCATCGGAACTAGCAGCTTCCCGCACGCCGTTGCAAGATAACTCCGGTTCAGCCCCGTTACCGGCACGAGCAGGTACAACAATCCCTTATTTGGGCTGGATTTTTAGTTATTAGGCATCACGCTAGTGCACAAAGCAAGTTTGCGTGCAAAGCAAGTTTGCGCGCAAAGCAAAAATTTTACGGCGAGGTATTAAACCTGACTCTGTGAATGAAAATATTGATGGGAAATCAAGCGGCAAAAAGTCCTAAAGTATGCCTGCCTCTGCCGATATAAAACAATGCGATTATTAAAATTTTTAGCGGGTTTTGTTGCCGTGCCATTTTTATTCGTTTCGTGCGGCTCCACGCCGAAAACCCACGAGGAACAGCCGTTGCTCAAAGCGGACTATACCGGACAAACGGGCGGCGTGGTGTTAAGGCCAGCCGCGCCCATACGCCCAACTATACCGGCATCGCCCGAATTTATACTTGGACGCGGCGCCGTAGACAGCGAGAAACTCGCAAAATTCCTGCTGGCCGCGAATCCTGAGATAGATGAACCTTTTGCCCATAATTTCGCCCGGCTTTATGTCGAGGAAGCCGCCGTTGAAGGTGTCAATCACGATATTGCCTTTTCACAAATGTGTCTTGAAACCGGTTTTCTTTCTTTTAATGGGCTAGTAAAACCGGAAATGAATAATTTCGGCGGGCTGGGCGCGATTGGGCCTGGTCAGGAGGGCGAAAGCTTTCCGTCTCCGCAGATAGGGGTTCGCGCCCAGATACAACATCTCAAAGCCTACGCTACGGAAGAACCGCCGCGGCAAGCCATAGTTGATCCGCGTTATCGTTGGGTGCGCTACGGCTCCGCCCCGACTATTTTCAAACTTTCAGGCTCATGGGCCGCCGATGTTGAGTACGGGGAAAAAATTAAACGTGTTTTAGACAATTTGTACGCCGCGGTTTACGGTCAATAGAGCTATTTTCCAAACTGCGCCTTGATTTTGGCAAAATACTCCTCAGCGTTGGGCTGGTTTTCTTCCGGCTGTTCCAGTTTACCGTCGCTGTCCTCGATTAGCGAAGGCGGAATTTCTTCTATAAATGGGGAAGTCTCACATTCGACAAGGCTTTGATTCCGGCGGCGGTGCAGACAGCTTGTAATGAAGAGCTTTTCGCGGGCTCGGGTTATTGCCACATAAAAAAGGCGGCGTTCCTCCTCGATGTTGCCGGATTCTTCCTCAAGGCTGCGTTCATGCGGAATGATGCCCGCCTCCGCGCCCGCTATGAATACAATGGGAAATTCCAGCCCTTTGGAGGCGTGTATGGTCATCAGATTTACTTTACCGCCCGCCTCCGTACCGTCTCCCTCGTCGCGTGTTAAAAGGCTTATGCGGTTAAGATATGGATACAGCGTGGGATCAAAGTTGTCCGGATTCTTTTCCCATGTTTCTATTGATTGTATCAATCTTTGTATGTTAAGAAATTTCCACCGCGCCACTTTTTCATTTTTTATATTATCACTAACAAGATGAGACCAGTAATCAATAACATCAACTAGATTTTTTACTTTTTGTGATAACGATTTTTTACCAAGTATTTCTTCACGCTGAGTTTCTATCAATGTTATAAATTGATCGATTTCTATTTTTGATGTTTCCTGAAATAATGTATTTTGAGCGTAACGCATTTTGTTCATTGCGTCCCACAATGAACAGTGATTCACGCGGGCAAGCTCCGATATTTGCGTGATCATGCTTTTTCCGATGCCGCGCCGCGGAGTATTGATTATCCGCAATAAATTAACATCATCATCCGTATTTCCAATAAGCCGCAGGTAGCTTAAAATATCTTTTATTTCTTTACGCGCAAAAAAACTTGTGCCGCCTGATACGCGGTACGGTATATTTTCCGCAAGAAGACTCTCTTCGATGCGTTCCATCAAAGAATTTGCGCGCAGTAAGATTCCAAAATCATCATAACTTAAATGTTCGCGGCGCCGCAGCAAATTTATTTTTTCCGCAATAAAATCCGCCTCCGCGCCTTCATTATCGGGATGGTATAATTCTATCGCTTTACCGCCGCTTTTACCCGTCCAGAGCCGTTTTTCTTTACGGTTTGTGTTGTGTGATATAACGCCGTTAGCCGCGTCCAGAATCGTAGTAGTAGAGCGGTAGTTTTGCTCAAGTTTTATTTCTAGTAAATCAGGAAAATCTTTTTCAAATTGTAATATATTTTCATAATTCGCCCCGCGCCACGAATATATAGATTGATCATCATCGCCCACTACACAGACATTGCGTCCCGCTAGTATTTTCATAATTTTATATTGAAGATGACTGGTATCCTGAAATTCATCAACCATTATATAACGGTAACGGTCGCGGTATTTTTGCATTACATCAGGAAACTGCTCAAAAAGCGTTACTGGCAGAACAAGCAAATCATCAAAATCAACCGCGTTGTACACTTTAAGATTATTTTGATATTCGTTGAATACATTTTTAAACGCTGGATTAACGCCGTCTTCCCACCGTAAAAGTCCTGTTTTTATTTTTGAAAATATATTCCCAACAGATTTTATATCATTTGTTTCGGCTGCGCCATACATTTTACATTCACGAAGCGCGTCTTTTACCGCTTCTAGTTTATCGCTTTCATCGTATATGGAGAAATTTTGCCGCCAGCCGAGAGCTTCTATTTCGGCACGTAAAATTTTTACGCCAAAAGCATGAAATGTGCTTGCTGTCAATGCCTGTAATGACCGTCCGGTAAGTTCTTTTACGCGGTCTTCCATCTCACGAGCGGCTTTATTGGTAAATGTAAGCGCAAGAATTGCCGATTGCGGGATGCCTTTATCAAGCATATACGCAATACGGCATGTAATTACACGTGTCTTGCCGGAACCGGCTCCTGCAATTATAAGAACCGGCCCTTCAATCGATTCTACAGCCTTCTGTTGAGGCGGGTTAAGGTCGTAGCTGATATTATTTCTTTTTTCCGCCCGCTTTGCCGGTGGCGGTTGTCTTTTTGGCGGGTACGGGAGGGGCTTTTAACTCTATCCTGTCAAGGGCAGATGCGGGAAAAACCGCTTTCTGGGCATCATGACTGTCGGAAAACCAAACCGTAGTTATTAACTTCGCATCGGCATCAACCGAGGTTACTATCATCTTGGGGCTGTTGGAAAGCGCGGTAACATATACCGCATCCCCAATCAATGAACCTGTAGCGCGCACACTCATATAATCTCCTTAAGTGTATTAGGAACTGTGCATAAACAAAATACTATGCATTTTATTTATGCACAGTTCCTTAAATGATTTTGTACCAGTATACCGGAAAACAGAAATGTGTACAAGAGCCGTAGGGCTGTGCTCAGGAATTCAAAGTATCACCCATCTGGTGCATCTCCCCAGACGAAAAGAATAAA
>JAISZZ010000012.1 GCA_031284385.1 Treponema sp. | reverse complement strand
GGAACGGCTTACGGCTGTCCTTCCCCGCCCATCAGTTCTTCCCACCATGAATTGTCGGGCAGGTCTTTGTCTATCTGCATGAATAGAAGCCCTTCGTTGCCCTGTGCCGGATAAAGCGTGTTTTGAATGTTTAAGTATGGCAGACTCGCGCCGGGGATGGCCGCGTCCGTTATGCCGGCCCGTATCATGGTTTGAGGGTTGCGTTCCAGTGTGTCCCATGCACGGGCTGATTCGGCGAATTCGCCGAGCGCGGACGCACGGTATGCAGGGTTGCCTGTACGAGCGGCTAGCGCGTTGTAAGTAACCCCAAGATTGTTGCGGGCGACCATCATGCGTTCAACAATTTCGCGGTGTTCTGGGCGCTCGTGCGGTACAAGTATCGGAAACCTGTTGCGATCGCTTTCAAGCATATTGATAAGACGTTTGAAGTAGCCTTCTGCGGCAAAATAATCTGAGCGCATATATGACGCATTTCCCAGTGCGTTTAACAGGCGGCGGTTGTACGGAGTCTCCATCGAAACATTGAAAAAACGATTCATCGCGGGCGCGTACTCCCCTAACCGGTAATAGGCGGAACCGAGTCTGTACTGCATTTCCGGCGGCGACCAGCCGGTTTTTTCCGCATTTATGTAGAAATTCACCGCCTCTCGCATATCGCCCGATTTTGCAAAATAGGATAAATCACCTAGATATGCGTACAACTCTCCAAATTCCGGCATTGATTGCGTTACACGGCGCTCAATCGCGTCTTCCATGATGTTTACGCCTTTGGCAAGGGCTTCTTCTGCGGAGAGAAACTCTCGATCCGCCATTAGGAGGCGGGCAAGACGGCGCTGAGTGTCTACACGGTAACGTGTGCGTTTGGGTGATTCTATTTTGGCCGCATCGAAAGCAGATGCCGCTGTTTCCAGCGTATACCGTTCTTCCAGCGTTGCGCCGTAGTTGTTGTAGTAGCGGGCAAGGTGGTAATGCACTTCTGGAAGGGAAAAATCTTGTTTGCCGGCACGCAAAAGCACATCCCGTATGCCTTCTATCTCCTCGATATGCTCATCCGGTACGCCTTTTACCACTTCAAAACGCTTATCCAACAAGTATCCGCCCAATTCCGCAAGAGTAGCAGCCGCGATTTTACTTTTTGGCTGTTTCATAAAATGATTTTGCAGTGGAATAACCTCGCCCAACTTATCTGTTCTGATAAAATAGAGCAACATTCGTTCCATTATTGGGTCAGTTTGACCATAAGTTGCCAACAGCTTGGCATAGGCGAGCCGCGCTTCCTCGTAACGCGCCGGCTCATACTCGCCCCACGCAAGATTTATGTCGCCCAGCGCCAACAATCCTTCACGGTCGTCAAATTTGTAATCCAAAATGTTCGTGCGTACCAGCCGGTCAGCTTTTTCGTAGTTACGCAAGTATTCTGATTCCATAGCGGCATAATCCAACGCGCCTTTTTTGTCTTGTGGATAGAAAAATAAAAGTTCGTCGTATTTTTCCTCCGCATACAGATATTGACGCTCGTCCCGAAAAAGTTCCGCGTACCGGTAAAACCATTTTTTATCTCGGTGTATCCTAAACGCTTCTTCAAAACGCCGGTTTCCAAGTCCGAATTCGCCCTCCGTTATTCTCTCATAGCCATTTTTATAAATCATGCTTGCCCGTATGGGCTTGTATATAAATTCATAGCTGAGATATGCGACCGATGCGGCAAGCGCCGCGACAACCATGGAAAAACGGAGGACGGGGAAAATTTTGTTTACAAAAATATAGGCGAAGCTGGCTTGTTCCGCTTCAAGTTCTTCGCCGGTTTTATAACTTTTTGGAAGACTGATTTTTGTTTTTTGGATTTTCCCAGCGAGAGCGGCGGCTTCGCGGGCGTTGCCTCCCCTGATAAGCAGTTTTATGAATTGAGACAACAGCGCCGGCTCAACAATTTCCTCCACGATGATTTTTTCGCAGGCAATTCTTAAATTCAGCGGGTATGACGCTATTGTCTCCAAAAGCTGCTGTAACTGTTCATCGGTAAGGCTGATAGCCTCAACCGGTTTCTTTGATTTTTCCACAACATACGGTTCCGGCGCTGGCTGCGTTTTGATGGATTCGATGGGTGGAAGAAAATCGTCAAGGCCGGGCAGGTTTTCCAGATTGTTGACAGGAGAAACCGGCGGTTCGGGTATATCAGGCGTTTCCGGCACGGCGGAAAAAGTGTCAGTGGCCGCCGGTTCTGTAACGGGGGCATCATCTACCTTCGGTGAGGAGGTCTGCTCTTCCTCTGAAGTATCAGGTATTGACGGAATATCGAAGGAGGACTCGGCGCCGGAATTTTCGACCGGAAAATCAAAATCGTTATCGGGAGTATCGCTGGAGTTATCATTAAAAATATCGTCCGGTATAGAGAAGTTTTCGTCTTCCGCATTGTCCGCTGAATCGCCGCCGGTGTCGAACCCATCTAGCAGATGCTCAAGATTAAGTTCTTCACCGGCATCCTGTTCGCCGTTGTCCGCCGCCGCGTTTTCTTCTATAGGAGGTGTTAAATTAAAATCGTCAATGCCGCTAAAATCGTCAGCCGCCGGTTCAGAATTTGATTCCGCTGCGGGCGGTTCCGGGGTTGACATATCCGTATCAAGAGTTGTATCGGCGGGAATATCGCCGGTATCGGGAACATCCGTTATAAGATCGCTAAAACCATCAAAAACATCGCCGAAAATGGAATCATCGGCTGCGTCCTCCTCGTCCTGAGTCTCTTCGGAAGATTGAGTCGCGGCATCCTCAGGCGCCGCCTCTTTAGGCGCCACCTCTTCAGGTGCCGCATCCTCAGGCGCCGCCTCTTCAGGCGCCGCATCCGGTTCAGTGCGTGGCAGCGGCTCGGCGGATGGCAGCTCATAATTGTCAGGTTTTATGCCTTCGGCTTCGAGAATTGTTTTTTCATGGCCTATTTTGCCAAAAATGTCTTTGAATTGTTTGAGATCCTGTAATGAAGGCATAACTTTAGATTTTAGGGCATCAACCGATATTGAATTCAGATGAAAACTCTAAATTTTTCTATTCTCCTTATATTTATTATCGGTAGTTTAGGCGCAGTGGACTTAGAATCTTATGAATTTATCGACAAGTTGTTAAGCCTTGAAGTCCCGCAAAAACCGGTAGTTTTTGAAGATGCCGTTATTTTTACTGCTGGCGGTTCTCATAAAAAAGTAGGTATAGCCTTTTTGCACGAAGGTTTTGCCAAGATATATCCGTTTAAAAGACTGCTTGTACCTATAAGCGATACCGCTGAGTTTGATGAAAAAAGCAAGCAACTCCCTGAAATGGCGCGTGATTCTGGAATACTGTTTTTTGTATACACGGTTCCGTCAACTGTAAAAAATCTTGAATATAGACTCGTGTTTGACGGATTATGGTCAACCGACCCCTGCAATCCTGACCGCAAATTCAATTTTAACGCAGGCGTGGAATATTCTGTCGCGCCTGTTCCACCCCGCCCCCTGCTGCCGCTTGATGAGGATGAGCCGTTTGACGGCATTGTTTTTAGCTATCGCGGCGAAAACAGCGGTGAACGTATAACAGTTGCCGGAGATTTTAACGGATGGGATCCGTTCATGTACGAGCTGAAAGAAACTCAAAAAGGGTTTTATACGCTTGCCATACCGCTGCCGCCGGGTACTTGGCGATATGTGTACTACCGTAACGGTGAAAGATTCATAGACTATTCAAATTCCGCCCGTGAATACACAAAAGACGGCAGTGCGGTGAATGTCGCTGTCGTAAAATAATTGGCGCTGCTTTAATAGAGTTGTTCAAAAACTTCAGTGCGAATGTCAACGAAGTTGACACGCCCGCACACGGCGTATGCCCCGATTGGGGGGTAGCCCGCAACCGTGTGCGGGCGTAGGGGGGCGCGGCGAGCAAGCGGCCATAAGCCGCAGGCCGTATGGAAATGCGCCCCCCCTCTCACCTCTCCTCATAATTCGCGCAATTTGCGGACCACTGCGACTCACTGCGCCGCCTTGAATTTTAGCGGGCTAAACTCTAGAATCATGCTATGCCGCAGCCAAACGAATACCGGAAAGATTGGAAAGATAAAGCGGACGCGCATTATTCCGCACGGTACAAGGATCTTGATTCAGGCGAAATTTCGGCGCGGTGCAATCTGCCGTTTGACGGACGGTTTTTTTCGTTTAAACTGATGGATAAGAACTATCGTGCGGCGTTTCCTCAATTTGAGTTATACGAGGCGGATACGGAGAGTCCTGTAGTTGACGAAAGTATTCGTGTTCTAGCGCTGCGCTATCTTTGCGATGGAAGATTGGCCGCGTTTGAAGGCGGACAGCTTTCGTACAGTGATATTCCGTGGGGCAGTCTATATTTTAAAAATTTTGAGGGGCGCTGTTTAAAGCGTGTTGAGCGTATTTTCGGGAAGGACACTCAGGCGTTTTCTGAAATTTTTGAAAAACATGAAAAATTAAATGCCAAAAAACTTTCCGGCAAGGAATGTGCCTGGCGCTTTGAATTTTTTAACGGTATATTTATCAGCATAATAATTTGGGAAGGAGACGAGGATTTTCCGTCAAAGTCTCAAATTCTTTTTGATGATAATTTTCCCGCCGCGTTCAGCGCGGAAGATACTGCTGTAGCCTGTGATATTTGTATAAACCGCCTTAAAGAGCTGAAGGATGAAGGGTAAATTTTTGGATAGCTTAATCGTATTTACCGGAGGCGGGACAGGCGGGCATATTTATCCGGGGCTTGCCGCTGCCTCGGCGCTGCGGGAAATTTGCGAGTGCCGTGTGATGTGGATCGGTTCAAAAAACAAGGCAGACCGCGTTATTGTTGAAGGCGCTGGAATACAATTCGTTGAAATTAGCAGCGGAAAATTGCGGCGGTATATCTCATTCAGGAATTTTACCGATATTTTTAGGATTATAGGCGGAATTATTTCGTCGCTTCTGTTGTTAAAAAAATACAAGCCCGCACTGCTTTTTTCAAAAGGTGGTTTTGTAAGCGTCCCGCCGGCTGCCGCCGCTTTCATGCTGCGTATTCCTGTGTTTACCCATGAATCTGATTTTAGTCCGGGCCTTGCGACAAAAATTAACGCTTACTTTGCAAAAAAAATTTTTACAAGCTATGAACAAACGGCTGAGTTTTTTAACAAAAAATATTTGAGCAAAATTATTGTGAGCGGAAATCCGGTGCGCGCTGAATTTTATGCCGCGAATCCGGAAGCGGGGTGTTTATTTTTGCAA
The DNA here is from genome assembly GCA_031284385.1 of Treponema sp. Next base: position 7,414 of record JAISZZ010000012.1, on the reverse strand, counting down.
ATTCCGGCGGGTGAAAGAATACTGCTCGTTCTGGGCGGGAGTCAGGGCGCGGCGGAATTGAACGGCCTGGTAGACTCCTGCCTTGATGAGTTGACCCACTTCTTTTTTGTTGTTCATCAGGCGGGGCCAAATGTTGAAGAAAAACGCCTGCCGCGTTATATAAGGCTGCCTTACATTAAAGAGGAGATGCCGGATGTGCTTGCGGCGGCGGCGCTTGTGCTGGGCAGGGCCGGGGCGGGGACGGTTTGGGAATGTGCTGCCGCCGGTAAACCTATGATACTCATTCCGTTAAGCGGCTCCGCAACCCGCGGTGATCAGGTGGAGAACGCTAAATTTTTTGTGGATAAGAACGCGGCGCGGATGCTCATACATCCGTCCCCGCCGGAACTGTTAGCGGCGTTGAAAGATTTGTCGGAGGACGACGGGCGTTTAACGGCTATGGCCGCCGCGTCAGCGCAGATTGGAACGATGCGCGGCGCTCCCATAGTGGCGCGGCGCATTGTGGAAGAAATTTTAAAGGAGTAAACGCGATGACTTACGCGCCTATTGATATTGTTTTTACGGTATTAGTTTTTATAATTGTTGTTCGTTCCGCGCTGCGCGGTTTTGTAGAGGAAGTCTTTGGAGTCGCCTGGCTCATATTCGGACTGCTGGCCGCTGTCAACTTTTACCATTCCGGCGCGGCGTTCATACGAACAAAAATGCTTCAAAATGTAAAAATACTGCCTGAGATTTTGGCGTTTATTATATTATTTTTGATTGTGTTTATTGTCGTAAAAATAATTAGTTTCATATTGAAAGATATTGTTCAAAGAATAAAACTTGGAGGGCTGGATCATTTTTTGGGAGCGCTGTTTGGCGCTCTGGAAGGTTTGTTTGCGGCGGCACTGATTTTATTTATTATAAATGTTCAGCCGTTATTCAGCAAAGATAATATTCTAAAAGACAGTATCTATAATCATTTTTTGTCCAGCAATATCAAGTTTATAAAAGAAACGGTTGAGCGGCCCAAAGACGCGCTCTTGATTATTACGCCGCCTGCCGGTATGGAGAGAAAATAATTGTTTGAAAATATAATAGGACAGCCGGTAGTCGAGCGTCTGCGGGCGGATATAGCGAATAATGTATTGGCGCCGTCGATGCTTTTTGCGGGGCATCCGGCATCCGGCAAAAGTACGGTAGCGCTTGAGATTGGCCGCGCCTTTTCCTGTAAAGAGACAAACGCGCCGTGGAATTGCGGCTGTATCGCCTGTAGTCACCATCGTGATCTTTCACATGATGATCTTATCGCGATGGGACCGCGCGCATTTTCCGCCGAAATTGCCGCGGCCTGCTCAGCGTTTCAGCGGAACGCTTCGTCCGATCCCACATATAAATTGTTTGTACGCTCGATTCGTAAATTGTTGATGCGGTTTTCGCCGGTGCTTTGGGCGGACGATCCAAAAATAACAAAATTGAACAGTTTGCTGGAAACAATAAATGGAATTATGGAGGAAATTAGGGAGGAATTGAAACTTCTGGCTGAAAGTCCGGACAGAAATTCTGAAAAATTTTCTAAACTTTGCGATGCGGCGCTGAAGCATACGCAAAAACTTGAGGCGGAAGGTATCGCGGACACAATTCCGGTTTCACATATTCGCGGCGCGGCATACTGGCTGCGCATGGCTCCTTCTGGCAAACGAAAATTGCTGATTATAGAAAATGCGGATCGTATGCAGGATGCGGCGCGTAATTCGCTTTTAAAAATTTTGGAAGAACCGCCTGAAACTTGCGCGATAATTTTATGTTCTTCCAAGCCGGAAGCATTGCTGCCGACAATACTTTCACGGCTGCGGCCTTATGGTTTTGCTCGGCGTGAAAAAGCGGCGGAAGCTGAAGTTGTGCGGCGTATATTTAAAGATACTGAATTTACAGTCTCCACTCATGACAAAATGGAAAACGGCATTACCGCGTATCTCGACAAATTTTTGCCTGTGCCAAAAAATGTTATTTATCCTGTTTCGGCATTTTTTTGGATTTCGACAGCGGCGCACGTTAAAATAATTTTGCGGGACAGGGGGATTCCAGATGAGAAAATGCCATCCGCGCTTGCTGCGATAGAGAAACACTGCGTTCCCATAGCGGAAGCAGCCGGACTCGGAAAGGCCGCATTAAATGTAAAAAATCTATGCACCGCCGTATTGTCAGCAGTAGGCAAGTTTGAAGGCCGCGGCGTGTTTACCATTTTTTTGGGGCTGCTGTGCAGATGTCTGTCGGAGTCGCTTTTCTCAATAAAGGCGGAAAAGGCGGATGTAAAGGCGGACGTGGTCTGCGCTGTGTATGCGCGTACTCTGTTAAAGTATGCCGGTGAAGCGCGGACGGCAGTCGATATTTTTAATCAGAATCCGGCGTTAGCACTGGAGAATTTGTCCGGATCGCTGGCATACAGTTTGGCGGAGTTATGAAAAATTTTGTACGCAGCGCACTAAAAAAATTTGACAGGCTTACGCACGATCAATTACGGGAAATTCTTGCCGCCGCCGCGAATGAATTGGACACTTTCAGAGAGGTGCTGGTTTCAGTCGCAAAAGGATTGCTCGTATGTGATGCGCGGAATACTCTTATTTTAACAAATCCCCACGCGGAACGTTTGCTGCAGATTGATGTATGGGTGGAGGGTTCGGAAGTTGTATGGGCGTTGATACGCAACAGGGAAATAAGTAATTTTTTGCAGGAAACGCTGAACTTGGGCTACCGTATAGATGACAGGGAATTTCTTACAAATGAAAAAGGCACGGAACGTCTGCTCAATGTCTGCGTTTTGCCGCTTGTGGACAGAGGTCATGTAGCGGGCTCACTTATAACGGTTGAAGATATTACCGAAAAACGCCGGCGTGAAGTCAGGCTTCGTCAGGTGGAAAATCTGGCGAGTCTTACAACAGTCGCGGCAGGTGTCGCGCACGAAATAAAGAATCCGCTTGGTTCGTTGTCAATTCATGTTCAGTTAATGCAAAAATTATTGAATAATGCGATGAAAAACGGAAAACAAGGAAAATATACAGATACAAAAGATATTGCTTCTGTTTCATATTCAAAATTCAATAAATATATTACGACAGTAAACGAGGAAATACAACGGTTAAATAAAATAGTGGTAGATTTTTTATTTGCGCTGCGCCCAATGGAAATACTTCCTGTAAAATCAGATATAAATAAATTGATAAAAGATGTTGTTAGATTCATTCATTATGAATTAAAAGAGGCAAAAATAAACTATAAACTGATACTTGAAGAAAATATGCCAATAATTGAAGTAGACGAGAGGCTTATAAAACAGGCGCTGTTAAATCTTATCAAAAACTCCATAGAAGCGATGCCGGATTCAGGCGGCGAGCTTACGATAAGCGCAAAGCTGGATGATCAAGATGTCGCCATAACGATAAGCGATACGGGGCCGGGCATTAAAGAAGTGGACAAAGAGAAAATATTTGAGCCATATTTTACTACAAAAATAAAGGGTTCGGGGCTTGGTTTGACTTTGGTATTTAAAATTATCCGCGAACATTCAGGCGATATAAGCGTAGTTTCAAAAGAAGGACAGGGCGCGAGCTTTACAATTAAATTACCGCTGCCGCGTAAAGAAAACCGTTTGCTAAGTTATGAAGATATTGATTACGTTTTATAAGATCGGAGAACAAAATGTATAAGAAACTGATAGTTGATTCTGGAAAGCGAATGATCAATTCAGGGCTTACTGTGGAAACATGGGGTAATATAAGCGCGAGAGACAAGGAGACGGGCATTATTTATCTTACGCCCAGCGCGATGAGTTACGATATTATTTGTGAAGATGATATTATATCCGCCAAAATTGATGGAACTATTCTGGAAGGCAGGCGCAGGCCGACAGTTGAATTTGAATTACATCTTGCCATATACCGCGCGCGTCCTGAAATAAACGCCGTTGTTCACACCCACCCGGTATACTCGCAAATTTTTGCTGTGCTGCGGGAATCGATTCCGGCGGTAATAGACGAGGCGGCGCAGATTTTGGGCGGGGAAACACGCTGCGCCCGTTACGAATTGCCGGGTACAGTGGAACTTGCCGCCGCCTGCGTGGAGGCGCTTGGGGATACGGGTTATGCCTGTTTGCTCGCGAATCACGGGGCGGTAAGCGTGGGTGCGGACATGAACGCCGCTTTCCGCGCAGCGAAAGTGTTGGAAATGACGGCGCAAATCTACGCGCAGGCGCGCGCTATAGGCCAGCCTAAATTTTTGAAAAAAGAACAAATAGATTATATGCGTGACTTTGCCTGCAACCGCTATGGTAAGTCATGAATTTTGCGTTTAGAAAAATACTATGCGCCGTTATCGCGGCAGGCATCGTTACAGGTTTTTTTTCCTGTCAAAAAAATACCCCCGCCGGTAAAGCAGTGCCCAGCGGTCCGGTTGATGAAAAAAATCTTATCATGGCGGATGAGGGAAATAAGTACGGCTATAGTTACGCCAACGATGAGGCGTTAAGGCGAGCCTTTACACTTGATTACCGGAGCGAAAAACCGGAGCCGGAACAGCCCGCCGAAATGTTTGAAACGGCAGTATCGAGCGGAGTTTCCGCGTCCGTATCTACAGTGGAAGTTATTCCCGGCCTGCGAAAACTCAGCGATTACAAAACAGTGTATGCGCCAATGCCTGTAAAGACAGCATCTGAGTCAGCCGGACGGATACCGCCGCCGTCTAACGCGGGGCCGTTCACCGTTGTTGACTGGGGCCCGCAAAAATTTCTGTCGTCCGCCGTTCAGCGTCCCTCGATATATGTAATATTTTCGCAGCCTGTGGTTCCGCTCGCTGCGCTTGGCGCATCCAGCGCTTCGCCGCTTGTCAGCATAGAGCCGCCGTTGAAAGGTAGTTTCCGCTGGTACGGGGCATCCTTCCTCAGTTTTGAAGGGGACGAGCCCTGTCAGAGTCAGCAGATATACACAATTACCGTATCGCCTGATGCGGAGTCGGTTTACGGTATAAAAATCGAGGGACAGACGCGCTTTAGTTTTGAGACAGAACGTTTGTCAATGAAGTCAATCGAAGCGGGAGCCGAATTCAAAAAAGAAACAGGTTTACGGTTTTCAAATGACGGAGTGCCGCCCGCCGCCGCGAAAAAAATAACAATCAATTTTAACTATCCGGTAAAAGCGGATGATATAAAAAATTATATAGCGGTAACTTCCGGCGCCGGCGGCGAAAAAAATTTTGAGTTAACGCAGATTGACGAGAGCCGCCTGCTTGCGTCATTGATGGATGATATTGAATTCGATACGCGGGTAGATATTATCCTTAAACAGGGCGCGAAATCAGGCGGCGGAACTTTGGGAACGGCGGAAGATCAGGTTTTGTCATTTAATACGCCAATACCATTTGTTGTAAATGAAATTATGCGCTTATCGCCATGGGGAAAATATCTTAATTTATTCGACATTGAATTTTCAGCCCGCCTGAACGAAAGCGCGGCAGCCGGTGCGATTCATACGGAGCCCGCAATGTCGCTTACAAAAGAGAATATCGAAGTCTGGGGAAATACTGCGCGCATATTTAATCTTCCACTCGATTTTAACGAAAAATTCAAAATAATTGTTGATACGGGCGCGGAAGATGTGTATGGAAGGCGTTTGGCAAAACGTTATGAAACTGAAATTACAATGCCGCCCGAACCTATGCCCGTAGGATCCGTTACGTTTTTGGATTACGGCGATAGTATGCTGGAGGCGCAGTTTGAGCCGCGGCTGTTATTTGAATATAAAAATATAGCGGAGAAATCTTTTTATAAACTTGAACAAAAAAATAATCCGTACAGTGCGGCGGCTCAAAAATCAAATATCATTTATTTGAAAAATTTTGAAAAGAATTTCCGGTATTTTGAAGAAATAGACCTGCGTCCGTACTTGAACGTGGAAGGCAGAGGGTTTGTTTCGTTTAACGCGGATATAAACCTCCTTCAAAGAGGCGTTGACCCAAAAACAGGAAACCCAAAAACAAGCAGTGAAAAAAATTATCTCAATTTGCAGGTAACGGATTTAGGAATTACCGTTCGTTATGCGTTTAACAAAGCCGTAGTAATGGCAACATCGCTTTCTACCGGAAAACCTGTCGAAGGCGCTGTTGTTAAACTGATAGCGCCCGGCGTAATAAAAGATTTTGAAAACATATCAGGCGCGGAATCTTTTGCCGAATCGCTTACAGATGAAAACGGGCTGGCGGTTTTGGAAATGTCCGCCGGAATGTTAAGAAACATCAAGATGGAAAATTCTTACCAGCGCAGTATACCTTTTGTGTTCGCCGAAAAAGATGGCGACCGTGCCGTATTTCAGCCTTCTTCGCATAACTCGTGGCGTTTTGATATTTATAAGGTCCAGCCGGAATACGCAGACCGCGCTATGCCTGTAACATTTATGTTTTCTGACCGCGGATTGTACAAACCCGGAGAGACGCTGACATTCCGGGGCGTTGACAGATCGCTCATTCTGGGAATGTACGCGATATACAGCGGCGCTTACACGGTAGAACTGGCGGAAGACAGTTACGGCGGGGAAACAGTCGTGTCGCTTGACGGCGTAACAAGTGAGTCGGGCGGTTATTACGGCAGCGTCAAACTGGGCGAAGATTTTACGCCCGGCCAATACCGCCTGCGTTACAAAAGAAATGGCGGCAGCGTGTGCGCCGATATTCCCATAACGATAGCCTACTTTGAACGCTTAAAATTTCAGGCTTCAATCAGCGCCCCCGCCATGGACATAGTATCCGGCGATGACATAAATTTGACACTGCAAGCCTCTTACCTGTCCGGCGGAAATCTTGCGGGCGCGGAATGGCGGGCTTCGTGGTCGCGGCAATTAAGCGGATTCTATCCGAATACGGCGGAAACAAAAGGTTTTGTTTTTGGGCCGCGCAATGTTTATGACGGTAAGCGTTATATTGCTTCTTCAAACGGGGTGTTGTCCGCAGACGGCAATGCCGCACTTTCGCAAAAAACTACTTCAGGCGATTCCGTTTCCGGCGCGGCCTATGCCTATTCCGTAGAGGCTTCCGTTACCGACATTAGTAATCAGGAAATATCATCGGCGCAATCTGTAACCGTTCACCCTGCGCTGTTTTATATCGGGATAGAGCGTCCTGCGTCACGCGGTTTCGCTAAGGCTGGAGATGAACTTTCATTCAACTATATAACGGTGAATACGTCCGGTAAAAAACTTGATAGCAAGACTCAGTTTTTGAGCAGGGGTGATGACGCGGGTATTATCAACATTGAGCTTATCCGCGAGGAGTGGAAGCGCGTACAACAACGCGGCGTAAATAATTATATATACGATAATTATGAACGGACGGAAGTAATCGACGGCGCGGAAAAAACCAGTATAAAAACTGCCAGCGTTATAAAAGTTAA
>JAISZZ010000008.1 GCA_031284385.1 Treponema sp. | reverse complement strand
GGATGTTTTCCGATGCGTGATACCATACCCCGTCCGGCGCTGTCAGTACCCCGCCGTCCGGTACCCGGTATCCCGCTGTCAGTCCCGACTCGTCCGCGATATTCAGGGTCGAATCGAATATTCCGCTGAACTGTTCAGGCGCTGTCTTGTCCGTCTGTGCCCGTATCCAGGTGTCCGACGGCAGCGCCGTGACCCCAAATACCGTCTCCGGATTGTTTCGCCCCCGTTTCTCCTTCATCTTCCGCTGGTAATCCGGCAGTGACCGGCGCTGAAAGAAAAAGCGGACTAAGGTCCGACCCCGAAGGCGCTTTTCACTATGCCGGCTATCCGGCAGCGCTCATTGTGCCCGGGCCGCCTGTTGTCCGGTATCTGCCCGCATATCCGTTCAAAATTGTCTATCAATTGCTTAAAAAGTTCTCCGCCCATACCCCATTTTAGCATGGTTTTTGATACTTTGAATTCCTGGTATAATTTGTGTATTGGGCGGCGGTGGAATATCGTGCGGGCAATATAGAGACAGAGCGGCCCGAAAGGTGGGCGGCTATGCGCCGGCGGCAGTCTGGAAACAGCATTCCCCTTTCATGTTAGCGGTTTGACCTATTACAAACCCGTCAATCGCCGTTATACTATTTTTAATGAATTTAGAAGCGTTTATACTCGGTTCTGGCGGCATGATGCCGCTGCCGAATCGTCATCTTACCTCAGTTTTGCTACGACGTGAAGGCGATCTGTTTTTGTTTGATTGCGGCGAAGGCACGCAAGTCTCACTGCGCCGCCTAAACCTCCGCTGGAAAAAAATCTCGGCGATTTTTATCAGCCACACGCATGCCGACCATGTTACCGGCTTGCCGGGTCTTTTGATGCTGTCATCGCAGGTTGAACGCGACGAACCCATGTACATAATAGGGCCGCCGCGTATATCCGAATACATTCAATCAAGTATGGATGTGCTGGATATGTACATAAACTATGAAATCATCGTGAGAGAAATCACGGAGCCGGGCATTGTATTTGAAGGCACCAGCTTTAAGATACGGGCATTTCCATTGCGACATACCAAACCTTGTTACGGCTACGCATTGGAAGAAGACCCGCGCCCCGGCGAATTCCATCCGGAAAAAGCCTTAGAACTTGGTATTCCGATGGGACCTTTATGGTCAAAGCTGCAAAACGGCGAACCGGTAACATCCGAATCCGGTGTGGCGATAGATCCGAAAGATGTGCTAGGCACTCCGCGTAAGGGGCGTAAATTTTCGTTTGTTACGGATTCACGTTACTTTGATGGAATCGCTGAAAATGTCAAGAATTCTGACTTTTTCGTGTGCGAGGGAATGTTTGAGCGGGCGCTTACAGACGATGCTTATGAAAAATGGCACATGACCTCAGAACAGGCGGCGCAAATAGCGCTTGAGGCCGGCGTAAAAAAACTCGCGCTGATTCACTACAGCCCGCGTTACAGCGAGCATGAACTCAATATCCTTTTAAAAGAGGCGCAGGCCGTATTTCCATATACCGTCCTGAGCCGTGACCGCGCCGTTCACGACATAGCTTATGAAGACTGAACCCCTCGAATCCCCGATGCTGGCTCAATACCGGCGTATCAAAAAAGATCATCAGGGAGATGTGCTTTTTTTCCGGTTGGGTGACTTTTATGAAATGTTCGCGGAGGACGCGAAAGAAGTTTCCGCGCTGCTAAATCTGACGCTCACGCGGCGTAACGGGCTGCCAATGTGCGGTATTCCCTACCACGCCGCACGCTCATACATTGCCCGTCTCTTAAAATGCGGCAAAAAAATCGCTGTCTGCGAACAAACCGGCGAACCGGCCAAAGGAAAAACGCTGATAGAACGCGAAGTTATCGAGGTTATAAGTCCGGGAACAACGATAGATGAAGAATTTCTTGACCGCGGCAGCGCGAATTACCTTGCAGTGATTTTCGGAGCATCCGATGCTCTCGCATTCGCGTACATAGACCTTTCAACAGGTGAATTTTGCGCCGCGGCCTTTCCTTGGGAAGAAGCCGATTCCCGCCTCCGTCAAGAATTGGAACGGCTTGATATAAAAGAAATCGTCGTTCAGGAGGCTCTGCTCCGGGAAAAAACGCCGATTGCGCGGGCGCTTGACGAACGGCGCGGCATAGTTGTAAACCGCTGGGCAGACTGGTTGTTTGACGAGGGGCGCGGGGCTGAGCGTTTGCACCGGCAGTTTGGCGGCGCGTTTGCCTCCGAGCTTGGAAAATTCCACCTGCCGCCTGAACTGACCGCCGCAGGTGCTCTGCTTTCATATCTTGACGAATCCGGCAGCCGGAAGGCGGCTAACGGCAGAATACCGCATATTCGCCGCCTCCGTATCTACGGTGATGAAGAGTATATGTTGATAGACGAGGCAAGCAGCCGCAACCTTGAACTACTGCGTAACCTGCGTGACGGCGACGTTCATTTTTCACTGCTCGAAACGCTGGATGAAACGAAAACATCGATGGGGCGGCGACTTTTAAAACACCGTGTCGCCCACCCATTGCGGGACATATCAAAAATAGAAAAACGTCTCGACATGGTGGATATTTTTTATCATGATCAAAAAAACTTGTCCATTCTGCGGGGGATACTCGCCGGAATGTCTGATTTTGAGCGTCTTTCTTCCAGAATTGCGATGAACCGCGCCCATGGAAAAGATATGTTTTCGTTAAAAAACGCGCTTTATTCACTTGAAAAATGCTTCACAGTGATTAACGAAACCCAAAAGAATATGCAATTTGAGGCAGATGAGGCTGTTTCATTCGATGAAATGACATTCTCGCAGCTTATGGAACTGAAAAACATGCTTGAAAATGGGATATGCGATGAGCCGTCCATACTTTTAACTGAAGGAAAACTGATTCGGGCGGGTTTCAACGCTAAATTGGATGCCTTGCATGAACTTCGAGACAATGGCCGCGCCCTGTTAGAGGCATATCTTGAGGAAGAACGGCAGAAAACGGGAATTTCTAATCTGAAAATCCGGTATAACCGTATGCTTGGTTACTATTTTGAAGTCGCGGTAAATCAGCTTTCAAAAATCCCGTCTTATTTTATAAAGCGGCAAGGGCTGGTGTCGGGAGAACGTTTTACGACGGACAGGCTGGCCGCCCTCGAATCCGATATAAACGGCGCGTCCGATAAAATTGTTGAACTTGAAAAAACATTGTTTCTGGATCTGCGCGAGCAGGCTAAATCGTTGTTGGGCGAGCTTTCTTCTGCGGCAAAACTCATCGCCGAGTTGGATACGGCGCAATCGCTCGCTCGCGCCGCGGCGGCTCATGTCTGGACGCGGCCTGTCGTGGACAACATGAACCGGCTCAATATAATTGATGGCCGCCATCCTGTCGTGGAAGCAAACCTTGCCCGCGGCGAGTTCATCCCAAACAACATAGCGCTGGATGCTGCGGCAACTAATGCCGTGGCAACTAATGCTGCGGTAACTAATGCCGTGGCAACTAATGCCGTGGCAACTAATGCCGTGACAACTAATGCCGTGGCAACTAATGCCGTGGCGGACAATAAATGCGCTCCCGCATTCGCGCTTATCACCGGTCCAAACATGGCGGGAAAATCAACATATCTTAGGCAGGCGGCCTTAATAACGATAATGGCGCAGATGGGTAGTTTTGTGCCGGCGCGGACGGCGGAAATAGGCGTGGCCGACAGAATCTATTGCCGTGTCGGAGCTTCGGACAACTTAGCCCGCGGCGAATCAACCTTCTTAACAGAGATGCTTGAAACCGCCGCCATCCTAAATTCGGCTACGGAACACAGCCTTGTCATAATGGACGAAGTGGGTCGCGGCACAGGTACATGGGACGGGCTATCAATAGCTCAAGCGGTGAGTGAACATCTGTTGGATACAGTTAAATGCCGCACTCTTTTCGCCACCCACTACCATGAACTCGCCGCGCTGCGCCACCCGCGCCTAGCCAATCGCTCTCTTCTTGTGGAAGAGAGCGGCGGCGAAATCGTGTTCCGCCGCCGTCTTGTCGAGGAGGCCGCAGCCGAATCTTACGGCATTCATGTAGCGCGTCTTGCCGGCATCCCTTGCGAAGTCCTGCAAAGGGCCGAACAAATAATGCTGGAACTAAAAACCAGCGAGAAAATAACTGAAACGCCTCAAACATCCGGCAAGGAATACGTTCCGCCGAACAGTGCGCCCGCAGCCACTGCCGGCGTTTCATTCCGGCAAGGCGGCGAAAACCCTGTACTAGGGGAATTGGCGAAGCTGGACATAAACACGACAAACCCGCTGGAAGCCCTAACCATTATCTGCCGCTGGAAAACTATGCTGGAAAAAGCCCCCTTACCCGTAAAACAAAAAAAACCGCCCAAACCGCCGCCATCCCCGCAGCGGGATTTATTCTTTGAGATGTAACTCTTTTCAAATGCCACCTTCCCACTCACAAGCGAATGCCGCCATTGCGAGCGGTTTATATTCATACCGCTTTTGAAACCAGTTTTACAGGTTTGTAAAACCGTTTCTTTTTCATACCTTCAAACAGTTCCGGCCGCATAATACCGGAAAAATATATCTGGCTGAAGCTGATAAATCCATGCCTAAAATTATTATTTGCCGGAGTTTGCAACACAAGATAACCGCCGGTCTCAACCATGTCCATACTATTTTTTAAGACAGTTGGATATAATTTCCCTCGTGAATCCTAGCTGTATGCCATACTACTTGGCTTTATCAATTATGAAAGCGTAATCTAGGTTTATAAGATAAACAGATATCCTGATTATAATATTATTCGTCCGGCAGCAATCCCAAAACTCATCCGGCTTATTTTTCAGCAATGTTCCATTAGTAATTATCCATATCGCACTGTGCGGAAAATATGAGCATGATATTTTCATAATATCAATAATCTGTGGATTTAAAAGCGGTTAGCCGCCTGCTTTGCCGTGTAGCCCCGCCTAGGCCGCCCTTAATAACCGCCAGCCGGGCCAGTTCTTTTGTGCTCATCATATACTTCATCCTCCTGCTATAAGATGCTAAACTTGACCCATAAATTTTCCGCTTTCCGGGAAACTATGATATAAAGAACAAATACTAGGGAGGGCGTTATGTCAGGAGGGGAAAGTTTCAATACGGCGGAAGAATTCGCGGATG
>JAISZZ010000005.1 GCA_031284385.1 Treponema sp. | reverse complement strand
ACCCGACAAGCAGCCGCTCGTCCCCGCCTTTAGGCAGTCCCGCCAATAGACGCGCAAGCCCGTCGCTTTCTATCTTTGCCCCGCATCCGCCGCTCACGCAGTTTGACAAAAGGGAATCGTTACCTGTTACCATAATGCAACCTCACTATACCTGCCTCCATTTTACAAAGCGTCCCCTGTATAGGCAGTAAACATTATCATAAAAATGGTCTACCATAACTTTCGCCTTACACGCTACGGTATCGGGATGAGATTCAACGTAACGGCGGGATTTTTTTTCGGTGTCGCGCTGACAATCTGGTTGTGGGTCTGGTGTTCCATGATTTTGAGTATACCGGAGAATTGAGGGAACGGACTATGCAAGCGGTTCATCAGCGGCGCGTAACGGTTTTGTATGATGCCGCCCGCGCTTGACAGAGCGGGGGCGGATGGGAGAGCATCCATCTCGCGGGCAAGTTTATCCGTGCGCCACCACACAAGTTTTACCTCGTAATTAGATGACAGAAGGGCGGAAAGTATGCCGTCGTCAGAGACATCAAAAGCGCAGTACAATAGCTCATCGCCGGCTACATTTATTATGCCGCGCCGCTGTTCTTTCGTGCCGTCCGCGGCGAGAATCAGAAGTGAAAATCCTGTTTCAATGGGGTAGTAAAGGAATACACGTCCGCCGTTCATCACTCCAAACATGGAATACAAAAGATTCTCGATAGTTTTGTGGTTGTTGACTGTCTGAGACGTTTCAAAAAATGGAATATCAATACTTCCAGAAAAAGAATTACCACCGGCGTTTACCATCCACAAGCATGAGCGGTCGCTTTCACGTCCCGATATTGTGTTTGTAGATTCGTCCATAATTTCGCGGTAATAATCTATTTTCAGATATATTTTTCTTTCGTCCGGCGCGATGCCGATACTGTCCAGAGACGGGGTAAGGCCGAATCTGTCGGACGGTACCGGCAGCGTGTCATTAGAAAAATATATGTCATAGATTTGGTTGCCGGAGGAATCGTACCAAAAAATTTTTCTGCCGTTTGGAAGCTGGCAAACCACGACAATATCATCGTCTACCGAAGTGAAAATATTTTCTATGCGGGGAAAAGGAGTGCCGCCCCGTCCTTCCTGTCCCAAATAATCCACAAACTGTCCGTCCGCGTCAAAATGAAGCACAAGACGGTCCAGTACGGTTTTTTGCTCCCTGTCAAAAACATGACGTTCCGGTATTAGCCTGTCTTCAACAAAAATATGCTTTGCGGAATTTACAGTTATGGAACCAGGCTCATTGAGCGGCCATTTGTACGCCCAGCGTGTTACTGCCGCGCCTTCCGTTTTTTCGCGCAGTGTCAGCGGCGGCGGGTTTGTTTCTTCATTGTAAATTAAAAATAACAGATCGCCGTAAGAATTATAACGCGCTATTTTTTCGCCGTTTCCGTTTGAAATATAAAAAAGTCCATCGCGCATTTTTAGCGCCGTTTTGCGTATGCTTCGTGCGCCTTCAAGATTAAACATATCAAGCTCATCTTCAAGCCGTCCTATTTCAAACGTAAATAAATCCTCGCGCTCAATAGATGTATTTTTATTTTCAGAACATGAAATAATAAAAAATATACAGAATACAGCCGCCGCCGGCATGGATTTTTTCATTGCTGATTATTTCCTTCTAAATACGGAGTAATTAATATCAGGGAAAATATTATTGCGGTGTTCAACATCAGTTAAAAATCTTGTACTTAAATAACTGCTGCCAAGCGCTTCATAAATCGTCGTAAAATTTTTTAAATGAGTTTCAAGTTCATGTTTTGCGTAATTTCTCCATTTTGGCAGTGAAATATTATTTTGTGTCGATATTAACCGCTGCCAGTCGGAGCTCAACGCGAGAAGCACTTCGCGGGCAGCCTGATTAAGGGCGCGTTCTTTTATACCCGTTTCATTTTTAAACCGTTCCGCCAGTTCCGCCATACGTCCGGTGGCATGGAAAATATGGCGGTAAAAGCTGTCGTTTGACGCATCGAGCCATGATTCGGCATAACCGTTAAAACCGGAAGAAGAAAATTCAGGCTTAATTATCTGAAACGAGCTTTCATCCTGGCTCGATATATATTCTGAAGGTGTCATAAATTTTACACGGTCTGTTTTATGCCCAAGCCTGAATACATTTTCCAAAAATAAATGCCCTTCATGCCAAAAACGCCCCAAAAAATCGGCATTCCACGCGCATACATTTACGACAGGCGCATCAATAAATGATGTGTCATTGGATTTATTTATCAGTTCCGCCGCACGTGTCAGCGATGAAACGCGGCGTTCAAGGAAAATAGCGGCATATTCCATCGCTTTTTCTTTCGCGAGCGGCGGATTGTAAAGCAGGGAGGGTTTTTCGGCACTGCCAATAGAATAGTATTTGAAACCTGTTGAAAGCCGCGTACCGTCCTCCCCTATAAAATGCTTTATATTTTCAAGCGGCAGATCGTCGGCGGTGTCATGGAAAAAATCGCGGAATATGTCTTCGACAGGAATACCCTGTTCCCTGTCCATTACATCGCGGTATGAGTAAAAATCTTTTACCAGTAAGACTACGCCGTGTTTTGTTTTAAGCGGAAAAAAATTTCCGTATTTAGGCGGCGGATTGGATAAAAGGGCGCTGTGCGTATCAATAATCGTATAACGAAAATTGTAATTCCGCAGATACAAACTAAGTTTAGGGTGATACCCCAATTCTGGAAGCCAAAGTCCTGCGGGAGCAGTGTTAAAAAATTTTTTATGCGAAGCTATAGCCGTCTCTAACTGAGCGCGCACAACTTCGAAATGGTCCATATAGAACGGCAAAAAACAATTAGTAGCGGGAGACGCGAGCAGCTCAATTCTTCCTTTTTTTTGATAGTAGGAAAGAACACGCGGAATATTTTTTTCATAGCGTTCTGTAAAATTGAAACGTTTTTCTATCGCATTGTCATAATAATATTTTGCCAAATTCTGTATTGCCGGATTATTTTTTGTCCGGTCAAGTTCTTCTTTTCCAAAATCTATCTGGCGGTCAACATAATCGAGGTAATGATTTATCAAAAGCTTATCTGTCAACATATGGCAGAGGACTGGTGAAACAGCCAAACCCAGCTTGAACGGAACCTTATCGGACTCAAGCCGGTCAAACATTTCCAGCAGCGGAAGCAGAGTTTCGGATACCGCCGCAAAAAATGGGACTTCTTCAAAGGAAAAATTAGCGCTGTTTTTACGCGCAAATGGGAGATGAGCGTTTAACACTATGGCAAGAACATTTTTACCGCTCATCTATTTGTTACAAAGCCGTCATTTATTGGAGTAACTGAAATACGTTCACTGTTTCTTAAAACTGTTAAATCATCAATACCTGACATACGCAGAAGCGTATCTTCATCATGAACCGGAGCGCTTCTTTCAGAAATATCAAGCATTCTCGGCAGCCTAAAAGGACGGGTTGCGGCGAGAACCACCTCTACCGCCGCGTATGATGCACATAATGCGACATTGAACGGCGCGTCCTCAGTCATGTTGCATATTCTCCTGCATGGACTGTCCGGCGGAAAATGAATATACCATTCCGAATCGGAAGCGCTTACCGGAATAGTGAACATAGTGCTTACATTATTATCCATTTTGCATTTGTCCAAACTGACGCGCAAAACATATCCGTGAAAGCCGGCGGATTTTTCATGGATTCTTCTATCTGCGTCCCGAATTTCCCAAAAAACAAAAACCCACAGCGGATCGCGGACAATGGCATCAATTTGAGTGATGTTGTACTTGCTAGGCAGTTCGACAGGCGCCGGAACAGGCGGCAGGCTTTCACTTTCGGTAGAATCAACATCCCCCGTATCATTCCTTGTTATATCAGGCTGAAAAAAAGTCAGGCACGGCGCGTTGTCCAAAAGTTCTTCAATAATAAAAAGACGCTCAAGATCCTGCGGAATATCAATTCCAAAATGGATAGCTAAATCTTTCAACTCAGGCGTCGAAAGTCTTTCAAGATATGAAAGATTCAAATTTTCGCCGGAAAACATATTTTAATCATGTAAATTTGCTCGTCAACTGTCAAGGCCGCGAGAACGTAAAATTATCTTTACAAAATCACCCTGCGGGCGCATAATTATAACGTTAAGATTTCATAATTTAATGAATATTTTGCAAATCTTGCAGTTTAAGGGGGGTGTCCAATTAAGTTCATATAGACACTATATGTAGTATAGCTATGCGTAACCGCTATATACAGTGTTTTTATGGTCAAAACCATACTTATTGGATTGCCTCGTGGGGTTTGTGTGCGTTCACGCTGGATTTTGTGCGCCGTCATGCGGATTTTACGGGCAAAAGAGCGCTACATGAACGAAATCCGGCCTTTAACTTGATAAGGCCATGACAATAGGGGAGCTTCCGGCGGTATTCCCCAGTGAATAGGAGCTTTTATGGCTTGTACTTGCGGCAGCAAATGCGCGGACGAAGCGAGGGATATTGTAAACAAGGTCGGGAATAAGCCCGAATACGCGATTCCCCTGCTTCAGGAAATTCAAAGGCGGCATTCCTATCTTCCCAGGGATCTGGTGGAAGCGGTTTCGGCGGAGACGGGCATTCCGGTTTCCAATTTGTTTGGCGTTGCGACATTCTATTCGCAATTCCGGTTCAAACCTCAAGGCAAGTACCTTGTACGGGTATGCCATGGGACGGCCTGCCATGTGGCCGGATCGGACATTATTTCGGCGGTAATCGCCCAGGAACTGGGCATCGAAGAGGGTGACACAACGCCGGATATGATGTTTTCGTTTGAAAAAGTGGCGTGTCTGGGCTGTTGCGCGCTCGCGCCGGTGGTGATGATAGGGGATAAGATCTATGCGAAACTATCCAGTTCCAAAATCAAATCGGTTATAAAGGAGTACAAAGATGGCAAAGCCTAAAATTTTGGTAGGATTGGGTTCCTGCGGCATCGCGGCGGGCGGACAGGCGGTTTACGACCATCTTAAACAGACGGTACCGCCGGAAGTGGCGGACATTGATATTACGTCCTGTATCGGAATGTGCTGGGCGGAGCCGCTTGTCGAGGTTGCAGGGGATTCGGGGCGGACGCTTTTCGGCTATGTCGATCAGGCGTTTTCCGACAAGATTTGGCAGGGAGTGCGGGACGGGAAACTGCCGGATGAGAAGCGGGTACGCGAATCGCAGGACGGGAAGGATTATCTTGAAAAACAGGTAAAAGTCGTTCTCCGCAACTGCGGCGTGATAAATCCTGAGAAAATTGAAGATTACCTTGAAGCCGGCGGCTATGACGCGCTCAAAAAGTGTCTTAACGAGTATACGCCACAGCAGGTCATCGACATCGTAAAAGAATCGGGGCTTGCCGGGCGTGGCGGCGCGTTCTTCCCCACAGCGACAAAATGGGGGATTTTTGCGGTGAATCCGGCTCCCCAAGGCGGACATAAATACATGGTTTGCAACGCGGACGAGGGTGACCCCGGCGCGTTCATGGACCGCGCCACGATTGAGGGCGACCCGCACGGACTGTTAGAAGGGATGCTGATCGCCGCCTACGCGACAGGCGCGGACCGCGGCTATATCTACTGCCGCGCCGAATACCCGCTCGCAATCAAACGGCTGAAACTGGCAATAGTTGAGGCGGAAAAACGCGGTTTACTCGGTGATAACATCATGGGCAAGGGCTTTAACTTCCATCTGCAAATAAAAGAAGGGGCGGGCGCGTTTGTCTGCGGCGAGGAGACGGCGCTGATGGCCTCGGTAATGGGGCGGCGCGGTATGCCCACGCTGAAGCCCCCGTTTCCGGCGGTTTCCGGCCTTTTCGAGTCGCCCACCAACATCAACAATGTCGAGACCTTCGAAAACGTCGCGTACATCATCAACCGGGGCGCGAAAGAATTCAACAAGTATGAGTCCAACGGCACCATCGGCACGAAAGTATTCGCGCTTGCCGGCAAGGTAAAGCGGGCGGGGCTTGTCGAGATACCGGTGGGGATGACGATACGGGAACTGGTCGAACACATAGGCGGCGGCTCCTCGACCGGCCTGCCGCTGAAGGCTGTCCAGATGGGTGGTCCCTCAGGCGGCTGCATACCGGCGCGGCTCTTTGATACGACCATCGACGTGAAGTCCGTTACCGGTACGGGCGCGATCATGGGCTCAGGCGGCTTCATCGTGATGGACGAGCAGACCTGCATGGTTGACGTAGCCAAATACTTTTTGACCTTTGTGCAGAGCGAAAGCTGCGGCAAATGCACCTTCTGCCGTATCGGCACGAAGCGGATGCTTGAAATCCTCAACCGCATCACTGCGGGAAAGGGCGAGGAGAAAGACCTTGAGCGACTGCAAGAGCTCGCGGCGGCGATCAAGAAATCCTCGCTCTGCGCTCTGGGACAGACTGCCTCGAATCCGGTACTTACCACGA
Source organism: Treponema sp. (assembly GCA_031284385.1). The sequence continues at coordinate 2,098 of JAISZZ010000005.1, read as the reverse complement.
TGAAATACTTCCCGGAGGAGTACGAAGAGCACATAAAGCAGAAAAAGTGCCGCGCCAAAGTGTGCAAAACGCTCATCAAGTACGGCATTCTTGAAGATAAGTGTACGGGGTGCGGCGCGTGCGCTCGTGGATGCCCGGTCAAGGCGATTAGCGGCGAAAAGAAAAAGCCGCATACTATCGATGCCGGCAAATGTACAAGATGCGGTCTTTGCAAGGACACCTGCAAATTTGCGGCTGTCGAAGTCAGTTAAAAGAAGGAATGAATTATGCCTACTGTAAACATTACGATTAACGATAAACCGCTTCAGGTTGAAGCGGGAACGACTATTTTGAACGCGGCGACTCAGGCAGGGTTTGAGATACCCACCTTTTGTCATTCGTGGAACTTAAAGCCTTACACAAGCTGCTTTATCTGCGCGGTAAAGGTTGAGCCGGGGCGGGGAAACCTCGTGCCGGCCTGTGCGACAAAGGTCGCCGAAGGGCAAAAGATAACCGTGTCCGGCCCGGAGGTGGACGCATCCCGCAAGATGTGCCTTAACCTGCTCGTGTCCGACCACTGCGGGGACTGTCTTCCGCCCTGTCAGACGGCCTGCCCCTCATCCATCGACATAAAGGGTTTCCTTGCCCTCGTCCGCGAGGGCAAGGAAGCGGAGGCCGCAAAGCTGATCCGCGAGAAAGCGCCCTTTCCCGGAACACTTGGCCGCATCTGTCCGCGTCCCTGTGAGGAAGAATGTCGTCGAAACCGTTTGGAGGGACCGCTCGCCATCTGTAACACGAAGCGTTACATCGCCGACACGGAACTAGCTGCCAAAAAAAAGCCTGATCTACCCGCACCCGCCGCATCTACCGGCAAGAAAGTCGCGATTATCGGCGCGGGACCTGCCGGCATGGCCGCCGCTTATTTTCTGCGTCTGCAAGGTCACGCCGTTACCGTGTTTGAAAAACACAAGGCGGGAGGCGGTATGCTTCGTTACGGCATCCCGTACTACCGCCTGCCGGATGCTACCCTTAAAACGGAGTTCGGCGCGATTGAGAGCCTCGGCGTTGAAGTGAAATATGGCGTGGAAATAGGTAAGGATATTCCGGCCAAAAAACTCGAGGCGGATTATGACGCGCTCATCGTGGCGATAGGCGCTCAGGGTGCGTCCCCAATCGGCGTTCCCGGCGAGGACTTGCCCGGCGTGTGGTCCGGCATTCAGTATTTAGGCGAATCGGGCGAGGGCGCTACGCCGAAACTGGGCAGCGATGTGTACGTGGTCGGCGGCGGTAACACGGCGATGGACTGTGTGCGCTCGGCAATCCGCGGCGGCTCGAAGGCGACCTGCCTATACCGGCGCGGACGGGAGGAGATGCCTGCCAACGATCTTGAAATTGAGGAAGCCATGCATGAGGGAGTAAAGTTTGACTACCTTACAGCTCCGGTCAAGATTGAGAAGGACGGTAATAAACTGAAACTTACGCTTATAAAGATGGAACTGGGCGAACCGGACGCTTCAGGCCGCCGTTCTCCCAGAGCGAAAGCCGGCTCTGAATACGTTGTGTCCGCCAGCGCCGTTGTCGGCGCGATAGGACAGCGTGTGCTGCCGGCACTTGCCAATGAGCTTGGCCTTGAACTTGCCCGTAACGGCGCGATTATCACCGATCCGCAGACATTCCAGACCAAGAGGGCTGGTATTTTTGCCTGCGGTGACTGTCAGACGGGCGCGAACATTGCCGTGCGGGCTGTCGGAAACGGGCGCAAGACCGCCGCCGCCGTTAATCAATACTTGAAGGGAGAGGCGCTTACAGGCGAACCGGTGTTGTTCAATTCGCAGATGGGACCGCTCGACCAGGTGAGCGAAGAGCTTTTCAAGGATGCCAAAAAGCAGGAACGGATAAAGATGCCGGTAATAGCGGACGGCGAGCGAAAGACCACCGAAAAAGAAGTGGAAACTGGCTTCAATCCTGCCGCCGCGAAAAAAGAGGCGGAACGTTGCCTTGAATGTGGCTGCGACGCTATCAAAGACTGCAAGCTCCGCGAATACGCCACGAAGTACGGCGCTGACCAGAACTATTTTGGCCCGCCGTCCGAAGCCGATTCACGGCGACAGTATCAGGT
>JAISZZ010000089.1 GCA_031284385.1 Treponema sp. | reverse complement strand
GGCTCAATGATGTCGATGAGCCGCTTATGCGTACGCATCTCAAACTGCTCGCGAGCCTTTTTATTCACATGAGGTGAACGAAGCACCGTAATCTTATTGATTCGAGTAGGAAGCGGGATTGGCCCTGTTATCTTGGCCCCAGCCTTTACCACTGTCGTTACAATCGACTTAGCGCTTTGATCTATCAGCTCAACATCGAAACCGCGTAACCTCACGCGAATCCGCTCCTTGATCATCTTTCCTCCGGAAGGTAAAACCAGCGATGGAACAGCCAAAGGCGTTACCACCCTCAACTATCCATGCCGCGCTTGCCCTCTACTCTATAATCTCGATAACTTGTCCGGAAGCGACGGTTTTTCCGCCCTCCCGGATAGCGAACCGCAAACCTTTCTCCATAGCTATAGGATGAATAAGCTCGCCCTGAATCTCGGTATTATCACCCGGCATAACCATCTTTTCACCGGCTTTTGCCTCACCGGGAAGCGTAACCGTACCCGTAATATCGGTTGTGCGGAAATAGAATTGCGGCCTGTAACCGGTGAAGAACGGTGTCTTGCGTCCGCCCTCCTCCTGTGAGAGGCAGTATATCTGTCCCTTGAATTTGAAGTGTGGGGTGATGGAACCGGGCTTTGCGAGAACTTGCCCGCGTTCAACTTCTTTTTTGTCGATGCCGCGAAGGAGTGCGCCTATATTGTCGCCAGACTGGCCTTCATCAAGCAGTTTATTAAACATTTCTATACCGGTTATAACGGTTTTCTTGGTCGGTTTTATACCAACAATCTCGACTTCTTCGTTCAGTTTGACAACACCGCGCTCAACTTTACCGGTAACAACAGTGCCGCGTCCCTGAATCGTAAATACGTCTTCAATCGGCATAAGGAACGGTTTATCAATATCACGTACCGGATCAGGGAAATAAGTATCCATAGCCTCAAGAAGATCGTCTATACATTTTGTAGCTTCGGCATTATCCGGCTCGGACATCGCTTTGAACGCTGATCCTTTAATAATAGGAATATCTTTTCCGGGAAAACCATTGGCGGTGAGAACATCCCGAACTTCTTCTTCAACGAGGTCTATCAATTCAGGGTCTTCCAACTGATCAATTTTATTAAGAAATACAATCATGTTCGGAACGCCTACCTGACGGGCAAGAATAATATGCTCGCGGGTCTGAGGCATGACCGAATCCGGCGCTGAAACCACCAGTACGGCACCGTCCATCTGCGCGGCACCGGTAATCATGTTTTTAATATAGTCGGCGTGACCTGGGCAGTCGATATGGGCATAGTGCCTCTTCTCGGACTGATATTCCAAATGCCTCGTGTTAATCGTGATACCGCGCGCCTTCTCTTCAGGAGCGTTATCAATCTCGTCATATTTCATAACCTTATCACCATACTTCTTACCGCAGTGCATAGTGATCGCGGCGGACAGCGTGGTCTTTCCATGATCGACGTGTCCAATGGTTCCGACATTCATGTGTATTTTAGTTCTATTGAACTTATCTTTTGCCATCTCGTGCTCCTCCTTACAATTTTGGGCACATTGTAATCTACGGTTTTTTCAATCTAGCATAACGATAAAAGTTATGCAAGATACCGTGCCGTTTTCATCCATAATAAGACAACTAAAAACGGTTATTGACGCAGCCTATCTAACTATTATTTAAATAAGCGGTCTATTTTACTTTCTGGGGACAGACTAAGCGCGGCATAGTTTCACCGCTAGAAGTGGCGCACCATTTCTTCGATTTGTCATGTCCACCTATCCCATCAAAGATACCTTTGATGATCGGTTTGGATTCTGCGCGTGAGTTTCACGCCAACTTAACGAGTTTATGGTAAAACCTAAACTCTTACATGGTTCACGTTCCATACCTACGGAACGCCAATATTACTTAATTACACAACCTTTCAAAAAAAATGTCAAGCCCCTACCAGCGATAGTGCGTAAATGCCTTATTTGCTTCAGCATTTTTATGGGTCTCTTCTTTCTTTTTAAAAGCTGTACCTGTACTATTAAAAGCATCCAAAAGCTCCATCGCGAGACGCTCGTCCATACCGTGTCCCGCACGCGCTCTGGCAGCTTTTATTATCCAACGCATTCCAAGCGCCTCGCGGCGGGACTCGCGGATTTCTATCGGAACTTGATAGGTCGCGCCACCTACACGCCGCGATTTTACTTCAACTATCGGTTTTACATTATCTATGGCTTTGAGAAAAACCTCTAACGGTTCTTTGTCAGTCTTGACACGCAACGCCTCAAAAGCTCCATGCACAATGCGAAGGCTGATGGAACGTTTACCCTGCCACATCATACGATTGACAAATTTGGAAACTACAACACTGTTATATTTAGGATCCGGCAGAATACCGCGATCAATAGATTTCTTTTTTCTTCCCATGATTATACCTTAAGCCTTAGGGCGCTTAGCGCCATACTTTGAGCGTCCCCGCTTGCGATCCGCTACGCCCAGCGTATCTTTGACGCCGCGTATTATATGGTAGCGCACACCGGGCAAATCTTTGACGCGCCCGCCACGCACAAGAACCACCGAGTGTTCCTGTAAATTATGCCCAATACCGGGAATATAGGCGGTAACTTCAGTTCCGTGCGAAAGACGAACACGAGCCACTTTACGCATAGCCGAATTAGGCTTTTTAGGCGAAACTACCATTACGCGGGTGCATACGCCGCGTTTCTGCGGACAAGAATGAAGCGCCGGAGACTTGGTCTTTGACGTAACCTGCTGCCGGCCAAAACGAACAAGTTGATTAATCGTGGGCATGTATAAAAAAACACTCCTCTAAAACGTTAAACTTACAACGTTACTATCTGTCTAGCCAGTTTCAAATTTTGTAACACAATCAATTAAAACTATTCAAGTCTAAAAAGTAAAAAAAAAAATGTCAATAGCTCGAGATGCTGTTTCAAAACTTTTGATTTGAAACAGCATCAGCAAAAAATGGACGAACCGTCATCATGTTTTTGCCAAATCTTGGTGCCTCGCGGATTAAACCGCCCATCAACTCTATTAACAACCTTCCATGGAGATGGCGGGAGTCGAACCCGCGTCCTAATACGCGAAATACGAATATCTACAGGTTTAGCCACGCATTAAATTGTCGGGACACTCTTTGCTTCGCGGCAGGCGGAGTGCCCGTATTCCGGGAATATCTTATCGCATAAGGCCCGGAAACCTTATTTGACCAGCCCTGATTGCATCGCGGCAAACCGTCCCTCAAGGCGGCGGAGCGGTGCCACGCGATTACGCAGCTAAAGCGTAGTCGTTGTAATTGTCATTATTGGCAATCAAATTTTTTGGCCTATTTTAGGAGTTGGCCCGGAACTAGTCCGCCTCCACCTGCAACCCGCACCCCGAGCCGTACCAGTCGAAACCGGTGCACCCCCGAAGCGCCACGCCGCTTGGCGTGGTTTTACAATGTTATAAGCATAACCGGAATCTTTGAAAAGTGTCAAGCGCCCGCATTGCCTAATAATTAATCTAGGGCAAAATCAGGTCACCGGGGCCTGACCATCCTCCTGAATAGTGTCCGCGAAGTAACGTCAACTTAATTCGCGTTACTTCGCGTTACTTCGCGTAATTCGCGGACCCATTCCGGGGGGTAGGGCGCAACGTAGTGCGACCGTAGGGGGGACGGACGAAAAAGTGGCTATATGCCGGAAAAGGTATGGAAATCGTCCCCCCTCTCATATTAAGAATCACTGAAGCTCTAGTGAAGCACTGATTGACTTGAAGTCGCGCCAACTTAGTTGGCGCGCCAACTTAGTTGGCGGCCAACTTTAAGTTGGCGCATCAGCCATTGCCCTCCGGTTTCTCCCGGAAGTATGTCGATTTGGTTTACATTTTCGATGTCTCACTGCGGCGGCTTGAAACTGGATGCGAGGCGGCTTTATAATACGTTTATGAAGTATAAGGCGAAGATGCTTACCGAGCGGTTTAAACAACTGCTTTCATCGTGGGATTGCGTGGAGTGCGTAAGTTTGAATGAAGCGGCTCTGCCAGAGACGCTTGATCCGTATTTTGCCCTCATCGTTGACGTTTTTTATGACGGAGTAATTCCTGAAATTCCGGCGCGGGCGAAACATTACGGGGATGACATAAGCGCGTTTGAAAGTTCCGGCAACAAAGACAGATTTTTGATCGGAGACCTTCCGGTACGCATCGAATTCAAACATAAAAAAAATATTGAAGACCTTGTTTCTATCGCGTCCAAAAATAATGAGCAGCTATGGCTTATTAAAGACGCGGGTACATACGGCTTTTACCGCCTATGCAACGGCGACATTCTTTTTTCGCGTAACGGTTGGATTGACACGGTAAGGGACAGACTAAACAAGCTGGGCAGTGGTTTTTGGACGGCGATGCGGCAGGCGAATCAATCAAAAATGGAACACTTTTTAAGCGATTTAGGCGCGGCGTTATTTCAGGGAGACGATTTTTTTTACCTTATATCCGAGTCCGGTTTTATCAAAACCGCCTGCCTTACATTATTCTGTATCAACCGGCGTTTTGAACCGTCCCACCGTGCATATTACAAACAAGTTATGGAACTGCCGGTAAAAAACGACGCTTTCCGTGCACAATTGGAAACGTTTTTACGCAGCGAAAACGATATTACAATGGAACGGCGTTATGCCTTGGCGCAGCTTATAGCGCGCGGTGTCATAATACTTTAATTTAGCGTCTGCTTGGAAAGTTTCTAACGGCGTATGATGTAAGAGAGTTGATCCACAATGAATGGTAAATATATTTTTATTTTTTGCACAATTTTAATTTCCGCCAATTCTTGTTTTGTGGAAAAGCAGGCTGAATTTTATTTTGACGGAACAAGTGGAGAACACTACCCGTTATACACATCCTCAAACAAACTATCCGGCACATTCGATTTGTCAAAAACGAAACACTACTATTATTCGCTGCAAGAAAGCATCCGCGTTCCGCGCAACTGCTCGCTTGAAATAGATTATAGTTTTGAAAGCATTGAGCCGGCGGGCGCGGATATTGCCAACGGCGCGGATTCTAAAACTGCTGGTAAAAAATATCAAATAATATTAAAAATAGATGATGATTCAGGCTGGACGCTGCCCGCCGATTTAAGTTTTCTCGCCATTGACAAACCTAGTCCGCGCATACGATACGCGATTCCGCTGCAAACCGCCCGCATAAAAAAAATTTCGTTTGAAATAAAAGGCGTAAAAAAACCAGACGTGAAACTGCGTTTGGAAACCTTGCGTATGACGGAACGTTTTTACGGGTTTGACGCGGAAAATGACGCGGTTTTGACGAGTCCTTTCGTGAAACGGGAATACGGTCAAACGGAAGACGCGGCATTGATATTGATTAGCCCCGATGAAAATTACGAATTAACCGGAGCGCGGACGCTGTTTATGGACGGAATAAAAGACGCGCCTGAAATAACAGCCGGCGGCGATACATTTTATTATATAGCAAACACGGGCGGCAACGACTATAACAGCCTCACCATACCCGCCGCTTTTTTGATATCCGGCGAAGAAACGGTTCAAATAAACGGGTACGCGGACACGGCGATTGTTAAGATGGACAGCGGAGATGAGTTTGGGGCGGAGACGCGGGATACCGGAAAGTTTGAGCCCATAACCGCCGACCCCGGCTTTGTTCTGTTGTACCCAAAAGAGGCGTGGCGCGGCGAGGAGTTTGAAATTTTTCGATGGGAAAGTTTTCCTAATATTTTAATATTCGATACGTCGTCCTACGATTTTCAGGATAAACTTTTTAAGCGTATTGCGTTCTTTGCCGAAAAAAAAGGCTTTAAGGGAAGGCTGGCAAGTGATGATGAGATAGCGGAACTGCACGGTTGGAATGCACACGATTACAACGCGGAAACGTTGGCGCGTTTTTTTGACGGTGCGGAAAAATCCTCATTTCCATTGAACGCGGAAGAATTGGCTCTGCGCTCAATCCTTATCGAATCGAATATTATAAAAAAAATTGACGGCAATTTTACAGGCGGCGGCGGCGCTGTGATTTCAATATCGCGCGAATCGGAGGGTTATTTACGGGCTCTTTTTATGACACACGAGGCGTTTCACGGAATATTTTTTATAGACGCGGATTTTAGGGAATTCTGCAAACAGCGCTGGGATAATCTTGATAATGCGGCAAAACGTTTTATCACTTCATATTTTGATTTTCAGCAGTATGACATTAACGATTCATTTCTTGTGCTGAACGAATTTATGGCTCACTGTTTACAGCAGGGAGTCTCCGCTTCCGGCAAGTATTTCGGCGAGAATCTAGCGAACCGGATGTACGAGAAAAGTCCTTGGCGGCGCGCCACGATGCCGCCTCGAGACGAGGCGGCAGGGAATTGGCCGGGCCTTGCGGAAAGTTTTAAGCGGGAGACAATCGCGCTTTCCGATTATGCGATGAAGCGCTGGGGACTGGCCGCGGGCAGGGTTTGGCGGGTGCGCTCATGATTATTTTTGACGATTCTATAGTTTCAGATTTTACCAATTACGGAATAATGATACCGCTTGCCGCATCGCGGGCAAACAAAATTATTGACCATCTCGATCCTGGCGTATCCAAAGAAGGCGCTTTTCCGGGACCTGTTTTTGACATCAAAACGGCGCTTTCCGTTTTAGGGAAAAAAAACGGCGTAATAACACGCGCCGATATTGAGCGCGTTCATAGCGGCAAATATGTAAACGCACTGTTTTCCGGCAATGGCGGGCTGCTTAACGAACTTCTTAACGCTTACGAACTTATCGGCGCGGACGGAAAACCGAACCGTTACGAGCCTGATAGGGCGACTAGACCTTTGCCGGAGTTGTTTGACAAGATTCTCGCGCAGTGCATGGGATCGTATCTGACCTGCGCTCTTGCACTGAAAAATGAGCAGCATTTTTCCTACTTTTTGGCCGGTGGAAATCATCACGCCCGTTACGATACCGGCGCGGGTTTCTGCTTAATAAATGAAATAATAATTGCGGCGCGTAAATTGCAGGCGGAAAACGATGCCCGTATCATTTGGATAATTGATGTTGACGCTCACAAGGGCTGCGGCAGTGCGGAACTGGTTTCGTTCATCAGGAACGGCGTTAATCCCGCGCCGTTTGAACCGAAGTGTGATATAATCACCCTTTCTATACACATGGCTCGCGGCTGGCCGCTTGACGCGGAAACCTTGCGGAACGCCGTTCCGGGTCATGCGCCGCTGATTCCGTCCGATGTGGAAATCCCCATCGAGGAGGGAGAGGACGCTTTTTATGTAAGCCGCCTTGAAACCGGCCTCAACGAACTAATGCAGCTCACGCCGCCCGGCGCAAAGCCTGATCTGGCCATCGTTGTTGACGGCGCGGATCCTTACGAGCATGACGGCCTATTATCGAGCGCGTTGCTGCACCTTACCCTTGAGCAATGCGTTGAGCGCGATATGTTGGTATTTAACTTTTTACGCGGCCTAAAAATACCCTCCGCGTGGATAATGGCAGGCGGCTACGGTGAGCGCGCGTGGGAGCCGCCCTATTACTTCCTAAAAACGGCTGGGCAGCGCTGATTAAATTGAGATAGTACAAGCAGCGACAGCAATTTTACGGCCACCTTCCTATGATAGAACCTGAAATTCATGAAGGGGGGCGCTATTTCCATACTGCCGGCGGCATATAGCCGCTTGCGTTTCGCGCCCCCCTGCTTCCAGCCCCGCGCCGCCCGCATTGCGGGCTTATGCGGGTCTTCCAGCACCCCCCAATCCGCCGCCCACAAAACGTGTCCCCGCGAAATTGTCCGCAGGTTCACAGATTATACGGATTTGAATATGAAAACTCTGTATCCATGAATGTAAAACTATCGGAATGAACTAATCGCTGGTTAGCGACAATCTCTATTGACAGAATCGCGGACTAAGGTTACACTATCCCTAAATAAATTTCTATATCTAAGGAGAACAAAGAGGTCAGCTATGAACAACAGATTTATCCTTGCTTCATTGGTTTCCGCATTTTTATTGATTTCATGTGATAAAATTGTTATAGGCGAGCCGCCGCCTTATATATTCGAATTTGATCAGGAGGCGTTTGACAAAAACCGTGCCGCTTGGAACGAACAAAACCTGCAAAATTATACATTTGTATTCACATCTAAATTTTATCCAGCAGTCAGCACAATCACTAGATGTATTGTTCAAAATGGCCAACTATCGGAAAACAGCGAGATTATACTTGGGAGCGAAAAAGGATTCACCATACCAGATTATTACGAAAGACTAGCGGAAGCGGCGCAGGGGCTTTATTCATATCTTGAAGGAGGAAATATTTACTATGGGGAATTATCGTTGTCTTACACTGTTCAGTATTACCCATATTCAAAGGTATGGTCGACAGGGGGAGAGGATGCCGACTCTTCCTATGATAATATCGATTGTTTCGAAATCATTCCCGCGGGAGTAACGGTAAGCAAAAGCTTAGCGGTAATACCTGAGAACTCCGACCTTATAAGTGCCAAAGACTTTGGTTACGACGAAGGCTTGGATGCCGAGTTGGAATTTATAATCGTAAAGCACGGTTCTACCGTAAACCTTAACGCGGTAGACGCGGAGACAAACGAGCCGGTAACACCGGTAAACTGGACAATAGATTTTAATCCTTCGAGCAGCGTTACAATAAACGAAAACGGCGTTCTCAAAGTTTTAAGCCGGGAAACTCTTTACGGTTATTGGGAGTTTGTATTGGTCAGGGCGGCGGCGGAAGACGGCAGGTACGGCTCGCTTAAAGTTTTTTTAGTCAAGGCAGACGAAAAACATCCTACCGGAAATAATTTGTATATTTCGACCGAACCGGCAAGCGTTGTAAAAGGCGGTAGTATTTCGTGTACGCTGATGGAAAAAAAAGATGGGAAGGCGTATCCGTGGGAGTGGCCGCCTGTGATATGGAGCATAGATAGACCTCATGTCAAAGGTACCGTGATAAGTCCTGAAGGCATTCTAACTATAGACAAAACCGAAACAGCGGATGCGCTTATTGTTCGGGCAAACGCCCCGTCAAGATATGGCGGATTGGATGGCAATTATTACGCCACGGCGAGAGTTACGGTTATGGAACAGCCTAGGGTTCCTGAGCCTTCACCGGAAGGCTGATACGACAGCGCTAATTAAATTCCCGAAACCTTGTTTTAACGTGTATTTCTTTATGCTCACGCTGTAAAACAGGCATACAAAGGAAATAATCCGCGCTTGCGCAAGCGCAAGCGTTGAAGTGTGAATTATGTCTTTACAAAAGCACTGTAAATTTATTATCATATAGAGTCAAAGCGTTAAAAACAGCAGAGTTGTTCAAAAACTTCAGTTTTTGAACAACTTCCGCTTAAAAACGGCAAAATGCAGAGCGTTTTGCACGGCATTTTTGCTGCGACTTGTGAGATAACCAATGAACCTCCCCGCCGCAGAGCGGCGTGGTATTAAACCCCCACTGCGAATAAGGTTCTTGAACAAGTCCAGTATATATTTTGAAAATTCCGGGTTTTGGCCTGATCCGCGCTTTTGGGGAAAGATTTTGGTTGATTGTGATACGCTAATTAAAGCGACAGATGTTTCTATCGTGTTCGGCGGCCTCAAAGCTGTGAGCGAATTTTCATGTAAAATCGCTCATGGAGAGCTTGTCGGCCTTATCGGACCTAACGGCGCGGGCAAAACTACATTGTTTAATATACTGTCGGGCATTTACGCGCCAAGTTCAGGGGAAATAATTTTTTTTGACAGAAAAAAACGGGCGCACAACATAGGCAGTCTTTCACCGGCAAATCTTAACCGTATCGGCATAGCGCGTACATTTCAAAATATCAGGCTTTTTGGAAATCTCAGCGTCGAAGACAATGTACGAATCGCGCTCCACGAACAACGCGCATCAAATATGTTTGACGCAATGCTTCGTTTGCCGCGTTTTTATCAAGATGAACAGAATATGACAAAAAAAACAGCATCTCTTCTTTCGTTATTCAAAATTGAGAATAAAAAGAGCGATCTTGCGAAGAATCTTCCCTACGGAGATCAACGAAAACTGGAGATAGCGAGAGCGCTCGCTTCTAATCCTGTACTATTGCTGCTTGATGAGCCTGCCGCCGGCATGAATCCGCAGGAAACAGACGAACTTATGAAGCTCATAAACACAATCAGGCATGATTTCAATTTGACAATTTTATTGATAGAACACGATATGCGTTTTGTGATGGGACTTTGCGAGCGTATAATCGTGCTGGATTACGGTAAAATGATAGCAAACGGCTTGCCTCAGGAAGTAAAACACAGCCCTGAGGTGATTAAGGCGTACTTCGGCAGCGCGGAGACCGGATTTCCGTCTAATTTTATGGTGAAATAAATATGCTTTCGGTAAAAGATCTTGTTGTATATTACGGAAATATACAGGCGTTAAAGGGCGTTTCATTTGAAGTAAAACGGGGCGAAATTATTTGTTTAATAGGCGCAAACGGCGCGGGTAAAACAACGACCTTGCACAGCATTTCCGGCATCATAAAAAAAACAGGCGGTCAGGTTTTGCTTGACGGAAAAAATATTACTCAGGCGAAACCTGACTACATTGTTGAAGCGGGGCTGGTGCAGTCTCCCGAAGGCAGGCGTGTCTTTGCCAATCTAACGGTAAAAGAAAACCTTGATATGGGCGCGTACACGCGCAAAGACAAGGCGGCCATCAAGCAGGATATGGAGATGGTATTCAGTTTATTTCCGCGATTAAACGAAAGAGCCGGTCAAGCCGCTGGAACGCTTTCTGGCGGTGAACAACAGATGCTTGCCATGGGGCGCGCTTTGATGGCTGACCCTAAACTTCTTCTGCTGGATGAACCTTCGATGGGTTTGGCACCCATGCTTGTCGATGAAATTTTTGCGGTCATACAACGTATAAACAAAACCGGCGCGACAATTCTGCTCGTGGAACAGAACGCCTGCAAAGCGCTAGAAATTTCCGGCAGAGGCTACATACTTGAAACCGGTTATGTGAAAAAAAGCGGCGATGCCTCCGTTTTGATGAAAGATTCCGCGATAATCGAAGCGTATCTGGGCGGCTGAATTAGCCGCCACGAGGTTTGGACTGAACATACACGCGCTATGGACGCGCCGAATGATAGAGTTGTTCAAAAACTTCAGTTTCTGAGCAACTTCCGCTCATTTTGCACAGCATTTGCGGCGACTTGAGAGAGAACCATGAGGTTCTTGAACGAGTCCATTGCTTATTTTGATTGAGGTTAGTTAATTGATAGACGGTAATTCTTTTACAATGATGGCAGTGGCTTTGATACTGCTATGTTCATGCGGGCGAAGTGAAGAGGTCAAAACTCCGGTTGCCGTACTTGCGGACGGCGTGTCTGAATACGGCGTGTCTGACGACAGCGTGTCTGACGACAGCGTGTCTAAAGACACGGCGGCTTTGGAAATGGCTGCGCTTGAAGTTGACAGTTACGGTGAAAAGCTGGATAAAGCACTTTTGGATGCGTACATTCCAGCGGATATGGGCGAGCGGATACGGACTGCGGGAAAATCAGTCTTTCTGCCCCAGCTTGAGGCGGCGATGTTAGGCGATCCGTTCTTGTCGCGGCTTGTTGACAAACAGCACGCTCTGCCTGACGGATACGAGCCGGACGACATTGTAACGCTGAACAACAACGGCTCTTACCGCGTGGGGCGCGATGGTTTGCGGCTTAGGCGCGAGGCGGCGGAAGCGTTGGAAGTCATGGCGAAGGCCGCCCGCGCCAGTGGAGTTACCCTTGTCGCATCTTCCGCGTACCGTTCCTTTGATTACCAAGTCGAAGTGTACAATCGCAATGTTCGCGAGAATGGGCAGGAAACCGCCGACCGTGAATCTTCCCGCCCCGGTTTCAGCCAGCATCAGCTTGGACTTGCTATAGATTTCGGGTCAATCACGGATGCCTTCGCCCAAACTGCGGCAGGACGCTGGATATTTGAAAACGCGCCCGAATACGGCTGGATTATCTCGTTTCCCGATGGTTACGAGCGGCTTACCGGTTACCGCTGGGAAAGCTGGCATTACCGGTATATGGGTTTGCCGCTCGCCTCTTTCATTGAAAGGTGGTTCGGCGGAATACAGCAGTATGCGTTACAGTTCATTCATGCCTGGCGGAATTCGTAAAAATTCACGCTGCCGGCTATGCGTCGATGTCTCATTTTTAATCAGCGCTGCCCTAATGCATCCAGTTCAGTTGCGGTGAGCGGGCGGCTTTTACCTTCGGCCAGCCCATCCAGCCTAACCGCGCCTATCCGCACGCGGCGCAAAATTTTGGGGTGCAAGTGGAAGTGGGAAAATACGCGGCGTATTTCACGGTTGCGTCCCTCGATAAGCACGACACGCAATGTCCTTCCACCAAGCCGTTCCACCTCGCGAGCGCGATAGAGAACGCCGTCAATCTCTATACCCGCCAAAAAACTGTCCGCCACATTGCCGGCTATAAGGCCTGAAGCCTCGATAATGTATTCCTTTTCTATTTCCGAGCTTGGATGTCCGAGCCGCGCCGCGAATGCGCCGTCATTGGTAAAAAAGATGAGGCCGGATGACCTGTAATCAAGCCGTCCGACACTGTAAAGCCGCTCACTTATTTCAGAACGCAACAAATCACGGGCAAGCGGGCGGTTTTCCGTGTCGCGGGACGAGCAGATGTAAAGCGGCGGTTTATTCAACGCTATGTAATGAAATGCGCTTTCCAGCCGCGCCGGTTTTCCATCAACGCAAACCGTGTCGGAAGGCATCACTTTTGTCCCCATGCCTGTAACCACAACACCGTTCACGCTTACCCTGCCTGCCGCGATGAGCTTTTCAGAGGCGCGGCGCGAGGCCGTTCCCGCGTGGGCTAGGTATACCTGTAGACGGAGCTGCCCGTCTTCATTCCGGCAGTTCAAAACGCTCCGCTTCCGTTTCGTTCAGCTTAGGCAAATCGGCTATGCTTTCTAGCCGAAACAGGCTAAGGAATTCTTTTGTAGTACCGAACTGAACAGGATGACCGGCAATATCTTTTTTTCCCGTTTCGCGGACAAGTCCGCGTTCAAGCAGCAGCCGTATCATGTTATCCGCCTGCACGCCGCGTATCGACTCTATCTCGGCGCGGGTTATCGGCTGCGAATACGCGATTATCGCGAGCGTTTCCATCGCGGCGCGGGAAAGTTTTGCCGTATTTTTACGCCCGTAACGCTCTTTTAATGTTTCCCAATACTGTTTTTTGGGCGCTATCGTAATGCCGCCCCCTATTCTGACCAGTTCCACACCGCTGCTATGCCGGTTATAGCATTCTTTCAGCGTTTCAAGTGCCGTTACCACATCATTTTCAGTTAAAGAAGCGATACGGGCAATCTGTTTTTCGTCTACAGGCTCGGCCTCAAGAAATAAAACCGCTTCCACAAGCGCCTCATTGCTAAAACAGTCTCCAGCCACAAGACCGGCGACGGTTTCATCGTCCGTTTCGCCAGTTCTTTCAGTATCGTAACCATCGACGGCATCTGTTTTGTCAATTTTTGGTTTTACGTGCTGCGCTTCCCAAGTCGCCTCTCCAAAAAGATCCGCCTGATACGGCGCGTCCAGCGGCTGATTTACTTCCGTCGTTTCTTCGTCAGTTTCCATCGTTTCCATGTAAAGTTTCCTCTTCAAACACTGCGGCAGGCGTAAATTCCGGCTGCGGCCCGCGTATCTGAATATCGCCAAACAATTTATGCTGATAAATGGTGATAAGCCTGTATTTTACAGCCTCAAGTATCGCGAGAAACGCGCAAACTATATCCATAATCGAACCTTTACGGACAATCAAGTCGGTAAAACCGCACTCCCCGCGCTGTTCTATCAGTTCCGTCATCAACGCAATCTTTTCGTTTATCGAAACCTCCTCGCGCAGATCCATGATACGTTCGCCCGAAAGATGGGATATGAGGCCGGAAAATGTGTTAAGCAGTTCCCATACATCCGCCTTTTTCCAAAGCATATCATCATCGTCAAAAGGCAGCGTCCGTTGAAGTTTTTTACGTTCCACCACCCATTCCGCCTCACGTTCCTTCTCCTCCATCAACTCGGATAATTTTTTGAAACGCTGATATTCAATAAGCTGGTCTACAAGTTCCTGCCGCGGATCCTCTATCTCATCCCCACTGTCAAATTCAACCGGCAGAAGCATACGCGATTTAATGTAAAGTAAAGTAGCGGCCATAACATGAAAATCCGAAAGCTCGTCAAGCTCAAGCTCGCCTGAAAATCTAAGATATTGCATATACTGTTCGGTAATCTGGGAAATTGGTATGTCGTAAAGATTTACGCGGTTCTGCTTAATCAAAAAAAGCAACAGATCAAGCGGCCCCTCAAAATCATCCAACTTAAATTGATAACCGTCTTTGCGCCCCTGCGTACCTGCCGGCAATGGAGTATCCATACCTCACTGTAACACAACAGCGCCCCACTATGAAGGGGCGCAGTACGACACCGAAAATGTAACCGAAAAAAGCGGCGTACGCCGGGTATGAGGCAGCGGATTGGGGGGTAATGGAAGACGGCGCAGCCGGCTGGAATTAGGGGGGCGCGACAATGAAAGCGGCTATGTGCCGCAAAATGTATGGAAATAGCGCCCCACTTCATAATTTTACTCAATACCGGCGGACTGAATGTAAAATGTAGAATTGCTATGCGGGGCGAGGCGCGAGATTAACCGGCGGGACACCGGCAGTGATATAGAAAACCGCCGGCTTCACTTGAATACATGGCAGGCCGGCGTGTGGTTAAATTTTACCGTTACAAACCGCGTGACTTACCATCCGGCTGGGGAATAATCGCCAGTTCAGTTTCTTTGTCAAAATACCGCGCCTTGTCCATACGCGGAATGAAACGCACATCCTCGTCAACCCTGAAAGTATGGGCAGGATCTGTTCGGGCTACCATGCCTTGTGTTTTTGTATTCAGCCAAAGTGTCGTATCCGCGCCTAGTGGCTCTACCACGTTTACAGTAAGCGGTATGGCGCTTGCAACATCTGCGCCGCTGGTAAAAGTCAAATCTTCCGGCCTTATTCCAAAATATATTTCCTTACCTGCATATTTTTTTAAATGCGCGGTATGCTCTGAATCTACAGCTAGTTTGAAACCGCCTTCGTCAAGCATAAGAGCACCATTTTCTTCGATGACCGTAACGGTTAAAAAGTTCATTGGCGGAGAACCTATGAATCCTGCGACAAATTTATTTCCGGGATGATTGTAAAGACGCAACGGGGAGCCTATCTGCTGAATTTTTCCGTCTTTGTAAACTACTATTTTGTCGGCCATTGTCATGGCCTCGACCTGATCGTGAGTAACATAAATCATTGTCGCGTCAAGCCGGTGGTGCAGGCTGGATATCTCGGCGCGCATTTGAACGCGCAGTTTTGCATCAAGGTTGGAAAGCGGTTCGTCAAACAAAAAAACTTTTGGTTTACGCACTATGGCTCTACCGACAGCTACACGCTGTCGCTGCCCGCCCGAAAGGGCTTTTGGTTTACGCTCAAGAAATTTTTCGATGTCAAGAATTCGCGCCGCCTCATGCACACGCCTGTCTATTTCATCCTTTTCGACTTTCTTTATGCGAAGCCCGAAGGCCATGTTCTCATATACCGTCATGTGGGGATAAAGCGCGTAATTTTGGAAAACCATCGCTATATTTCTATCTTTTGGCGGCACATCATTCATCAATTCGCCGTCAATAAGCAGTTCGCCCTCAGTAATCTCTTCCAATCCGGCAACCATACGCAACGTTGTGGACTTTCCGCAGCCCGATGGACCTACAAAGACGACAAATTCTTTGTCTTCCACCACTATATTCACATTATCCACGGCGCGAACAGCGCCGTCATAAACTTTACTGACGCTTTTCAGCTCAACTTTTGCCATTGTCCCTCCTTAATTAAAGGATATAATTCATAGTAACAATCTATATATTTACGAGTCAAGGTAACGCAGTAAGGCATTTAGAAAAAGTAACTTTAACCTTGTGGACAGCCAAGAGCTGGTCGTAAGTTTGCGAGGGGGCACAGGAAGCGGTAGACGCGATTAAGGGCATCAAGTTCTCCCTATGTGTCGCAGCGCCAGCAGCCGGCATGGGTTCTTACGAAGGCGTTATTTTTTGTTCGGCTCGGACTGGAAGTCCGCAAGCAGTTATCGTTTTTGTGGCAGGGACGGCTGCGGGAAAGGCCGGGTGTTTTTACAGTGTCCCGCCAGTTGACGCAATGATGCCGGACCAAAGTCCGCCTGTATCGGTCTGGCAAAATCCGGGGGGTAGAAGGACATGGACGGCGTACTTCCGCTTAAAAACGGCAAAATGTGCAGCATTTGCTGCGACTTGTAGAAGAAGCCATAAGGTTTTTGAACAAGTCCAATATCTCAAACACCTTCTTTCGGTAACATTTTTGATGCGGCAATGCGTGCGGTTGACAAAGCCGGTGATTTGCATGAAAATGCAAATATATATGGTCTGTCCTTCTCCCTAGGGCAACGCTGATTAACTTGAGGCCTCGCCAACTTCGTTGGCGCATCAGCGTTGCCCTATGTATTTGCTCATTTCATTACGCAAATACGGCATTAAAGTAGCACCGATTGCGTCA
>JAISZZ010000144.1 GCA_031284385.1 Treponema sp. | reverse complement strand
TCCGCGTTTACCACGTTTTTCCAAAAATCTTCGGGAATGTCCCGCGACCACACGCCGCCCTGAGGCTCGAAGGCGACCGAAAATTCTGAGCCTTCGCCGCCTGAAACGGATATTTTTTTGTCGTCTCCATTCGTGCTGCCGTACTCATCGTTTCCACCCGACGAACCGGCCGGCTCGCCGCAGCCGGCGAACACAAGCGCCAGCGTCATGGCCAACAGGATTTTTTTACCGGAACTCCGGATTTTCATGGTTATTTCGTTCATAATATTCCCCCTGATTATAGATTGATAGGATCGTATGTTATCATAGTTTGCGTAAAAAAACAAGCGCGCCGTTTTCTGCCCCTGCGGAGGTTTTACATTCCGCTCTTGAATTTTGGGCGGGAAAATGGCAACAATAGCATGGAGGGGTTATATGGCTCGCGGCGATATTGGAAAATCGATACTGCTT
Organism: Treponema sp.; assembly: GCA_031284385.1. The sequence continues at coordinate 2,756 of JAISZZ010000144.1, read as the reverse complement.
TTACTGTTGATAGTTATCATTTCGGCAGGCGGATTAGTCTGGTTCGATTATCTCGGGGTTATTGATGTAAAAACCATGCTTGCGCCCATATATCAGCGTTTAGGGCTGCAAGCGCGTACTCAAAAACCCGTGGCTGATGGAGAAATGCTGAATTTGGATGCGGAAAGGCTTGCTGTCCGTCTTGAAACGCTTGATTTGCGCGAGATGGAGATGAAAAAGCTGGAAGACGGGATAAAAACCCGGCAATCTCAGATAGAGCAAATGGCGGCGGAGCTGGAAGACCGCCAAAAAGGGCTTGACGAGCGTGAAAATTCGATGAACGCGGTCAGCGAACAGATTAACTCGCGTGAACGCAATATCGACCAGAGCGCCCGCTACCTTAACGGTATGCCGCCGCAGAACGCTGTCGCTATAATCGCGGCTATGGACGATCAGGATGCCATCGATGTCATGCGTAAAGTTGAGGAAATAGCGCAGGCGGAGGGTGGCGCTTCAATCGTATCTTATTGGTTGTCATTGCTGCCACCGGAACGCGCCGCTGAACTTCAGCGTAAAATGAGTATAAGACCCTAATACCTTTAAGGAAGCGCGAATGTTGTATGATGTTAAACCGGTTGTAAAAGTATTTCTAGCCGCGCCCGGCGGCCATGGGAAACCGTTCTGCGGCCCCGGCATGATAAATCTGCTGGAGGCCATCCATAATACAGGCAATGTTCGCCAAGCCTGCGAAACAATGCAAATGTCTTACAGTAAAGGCTGGAAGCTGCTAAAAGCCCTGGAAAACTGGCTTACCTATCCGATAACGTCCCGGCGGCAGGGAGGAAAGGGCGGCGGCGAGGCTCATCTTACGGAGGAGGGCGTGGCTTTCCTTAAAAAACACCGCGCTTTTGAGGCGGAATGTCAAAATGCCGTAGCGGAGATATTTAATAAGTATTATGACGGCAGGAACTAATAAAAACGACAGCCCCTTAGTTGAATATCGCGGTTTTAGAGCCGCTTTCTGTTCACGTATGAACGGCGGCAATAGCCGCAATAGCCGCAATTATTCCGAAGTTGTGCATGGAATAAACCTTTCCATAGCTAAAAATGAGATTACGGCGCTTGTAGGCGAGAGCGGCAGTGGTAAAACAGTAAGCGCTCAGGCAATTTTACGGCTGCAAAGCCCCAATTTGATAGATTATTCCGGCGGCGAGCTGCTTTTTGAGGGCCGGAACATCCTTGAAATGAGTGAAACAGAGCTTAACGGTATACGCGGGCGGGAAATAGGCATGATTTTTCAGGAACCGGCGACAAGCCTTAACCCGCTTCACCGTGTAGGGCGGCAAGTTGCCGAGCCTTTGCTGATACATCAAGGCTTGACTGCGGCTCAGGCGCGTCCTGTCGTGATAGAATGGCTGCAAAAAGTAGGTCTGAATAATGCGGAAAAGCGGCTGGGCGCTTTTCCGCATGAGCTTTCAGGCGGTGAGCGGCAGCGTGTGATGATAGTGCTTGCCCTCATCAACAAGCCAAAATTGCTTGTTGCGGACGAGCCTACAACCGCGCTCGATGTAACGATTCAGGCGCAAATACTCGAACTCATACGCTCATTACAGCGGGAATTGGGCATGGCCGCGCTGTTTATTACCCATGACCTCAATCTTGCCCGCCGCATAGCGAGCCGTGTCGCCGTTATGAAAGACGGCCTTATCGTTGAAAGCGGCACTGTGGATGAGATTTTCAATAATCCTAAAGAAAACTATACCCGCGCCTTGCTCGCAGACGATTCGGAAGAATTCGCGCCATCCATACAGGATGGCGCGCCGCCAATAGCTTCTGTGAGCGGTCTGAAAGTGTACTTTCCTGTGAAAAAAGGCTTTTTGCGCCGGACTGTTGCGTATATCAAGGCCGTTGACGGCGTGGATTTTACGCTTTATAAGGGTGAAACGCTTGGTATAGTTGGAGAAAGCGGCAGCGGCAAGACAACTTTGGGTAAAGCGTTGCTCTGTTTACAAAAAAGTGATGGGAGTATCGCTATAGAAGGGCGGGAAATTCAAAATTTTGATGAAAAATCACTGCGCCCGCTGCGCCGGAAGATGCAAATCATCTTTCAAGACCCCTACGGTTCACTTTCACCGCGCATGACGGTAAGAAATATTGTAGGCGAAGGGCTTTTAATACACGATATAGGGGTGAAAAAAGAACGCGAAGCCCGTGTCAGGACGGCGTTAAGCGAGGTTGGGCTTGGCGATCCTGATTTTCTTGACCGCTTCCCAAACGAATTTTCAGGCGGCCAGCGCCAACGGATAGCTTTGGCGCGCAGCCTTGTCATGGAACCGGCGATTCTTGTGCTTGATGAACCGACCTCCAGCCTCGACCGCGCAAATCAGTTTCAAATTGTAAAACTGTTGCGCGCATTGCAAGAAAAACACGGGCTTTCGTACATTTTCATCAGCCACGATTTGCGTATAGTGCGGACCTTGTGCCATTCATTATTGATAATGAAGGCGGGGAAAATAGTGGAAGCCGGCGTGGCTCAGGACATATTCCACAATCCTCAGCATGAGTACACGCGGATTCTACTCAAAACCGCGTTTGTGTCCGCGGATTAGCCCTAAGGAAGCTTCCGCATACTGCGAATGGAGTCAATAAATTTCACGGATTGATGGAGGAGTGGAGTATGCCTTGAGGAAAACAGGCATACTCCACTTTCTGTATCATTACGACACGGATACGTCAATATGACACATAGTATAAATACGCTTCACAAAAAAATGAAT
>JAISZZ010000003.1 GCA_031284385.1 Treponema sp. | reverse complement strand
AATTTGAGTTTGTGGATATTTGAAGATTACGAGCAGATAGCGAAACGTCTTGAATGTGAAAAACGAAAGCGGGGAATACGGTACCAGATGAGCAATGTTTGTTAAGTTAGTGCATATGGTACCCCCCCCCCCCCCAATCAGGGGCAAGCCCGGAACGGGTACGCGAATTAAGTTAGCGTTAATTCGCAGACCCGTCTGATAGCCAAATAGAAACAGGCGAACGGTCGCTGCCGGAAGGTCTACGAAAAGGAGCCCTTGACACCCTATGAGCGGCTGATGGAATCGCCTGATATTTCCGAGGATTGCAAGGCCGGGCATAACCCGCTGGCAGCAATGAACCGGAGGCTGAACGCGGTGGTTGGGCGGATATTGAAAATAAACCGGGGAAAAAAGTATGGTGAAAAAGCCTCCTGTCAGGGGGATGGTCAGGTCCCGTTTGGCTAGGTTTTTGTTTTTGGGCAGCCGTCCATTTTCGGCTAGGGAAGCACTGATTTATGCGAGTGCGCATTCGTCAACATAGTTGACGCAATCGGTGCTACTTTAATGTGAATGTCAACGAAGTTGACACATTTGCGCAATGAAATGAGCTTGTCTCCTTAGGGCAACGCTGATGCGCCAACGAAGTTGGCGAGGCCTCAAGTTAATCAGCGTTGCCCTAGATTAATTATTAGGCAATGCGTGGGGTAGCGGGTTCTCTTTTTTTTGAATATAATTAATTATGATTATCCGCTTGCGCGAGGATGAGTCGTGAAAGTTTTGCTTATCATCAACAAACAAAAACCGGCCTCTATTACTCTTGCGGCAGAAATACGCGAGACGCTTAAAGATTCAGGCATTGAGGTAGTTTTTTATTCGTTCAGCGATACGGGCATAATAACCAGCGGTTTTGACATTGTGTTCAGTCTCGGCGGGGATGGGACAGTGCTGTTTGCGGCACGGGCCATAGCCGCTTTCGGGACACCGATAATTCCGCTCAACTTGGGGACACTCGGTTTCATTGCGTCCGTTCATCCATCTCAATGGCTCGATGTTTTTTCCAGATGGAGGGAAGGTAAACTAGCCGTTTCCGAGCGGTTAATGCTTGATATTAAGGTAGAACGCGGCGGCAGCGCGGTTTTTACATTGCCATGTTTGAATGACGCGGTAATTTCGGCATCCGGTATCGCAAAAACGATATGGCTTGACGCATGGACAGAAGATACGCATATTGGGAGCTACCGTTCAGACGGCCTGATAGCCGCGACGCCGACAGGCTCCACCGCCTATAGTTCGTCCGCCGGCGGCCCAATAATTGATCCGGAGATTGAAGCTGTGATACTGAATCCGGTCTGCCCCTTCGCTATGATGTACCGTCCCATCGTGCTGCCGGCGGAACGTCCGGTTAAAATAAAGGTAGGGACTAGACAACGCAGCGACGTGCTTCTTACGATAGATGGGCAAGTTACCGAAGCCCTTGAACCGGGTGATATAGTTGTGATAAGACGGAGCGGCAGCAAGGCGCGGCTCGTGGCCTGCGATCGCGCCTCGTTTTACAAGGCTCTACATGGCAAACTTGCCGGCGCTGTCGGCGTTAACGCTTCCGGTATATGCCATGCCGGAACAGATATCGCCGGAGGACACGATGCTTGAGGCGCTCTCGATACGAAACTATGCGTTGATAGAAAACCTGACAATCCAATTTGACGGGGGACTCTCGATATTTACCGGCGAGACGGGTGCGGGTAAATCCATCATCGTGGGGGCTTTGAGTTTTCTGCTTGGCGCGAAGGCTGAGACAACCGTGATACGCTCAGGCGCGGACGAGGCCTCCGTGTCCGCCGTGATTTCGGTAAACGGACGGAACAGGGACGCTCTGGACTGGCTCGCGGCTCACGGCATCGAGGCGGAGGACGGAACTCTTACCGCGAGGCGCAGTATAAAAGCGACGGGGCGCGGCTCAGTCTGGATACGGGATGCGCCCGTTACGCGGAGTGAACTAGCCGAATTCATGGCATTTATGTTTGACCTTCACGGACAGCACGCCCATCAGTCCTTGCTGCATAAAGACAAGCACCGCCGTTGCCTTGACCGGTTCGCGGGGCTTGAGGATGAGGCAATAGCGTTCAACCATGTGTTTACGGAGCTAGCTGAAAAACGCAAAAATCTTGAAAATTCGCTCGTTTCGGAGCGGGATAGGGATGCACGGATAGAGCTTTTAACGTTTTCCATTGATGAAATCGACAAAGCCAGCCTAAAAAGCGGGGAAAGCCGTGAGTTGGAAGCAGAATCCGTCCGGCTTGCCGCGTTTGAAAAACTTTCGAGTGCAGTTGAAACCGCCGCAGCGGCGCTTTTTGACGAGGAAGTATCAGTTTTGAGCCTTTCACGCAAAGCGCGTTCCGGCATAGATGCCGCCGCCGCCCTCGATTCAAGCCTTTCCGGTATTCAGCAGCGTTTGAGTGCGTTGTATTACGAGGCCGAAGACCTGTCCGCCGAACTGCGTTCATACCGCGGACAGCTAACGTTTGACCCCGCCCGTTTGGAGGAAGTGGAGGAACGCCTTGCCATGATACACCGGCTCAAAAAAAAATACGCCGGTAAAAATGGCGGCACCAAAGATGGCGGGTTCAACTTTGGTGAGAATGATGGCGCTAAAAATATAGAGGACGCGGTACTCGCGTACCGGAACGAGGCAGCCTCCGAGATAGAGGCGCTTTCCGCTTCGGAAGAGAACCGCGAGCGGCAGCGGGCGGAGATAGCGGCGCTGGAACGGGAGATAGCGAAGCGGGCGGTGGCTCTTAGCGCAAAACGCCGCGCCGCCTCGGACAGACTAGCCGGACGTATAAGCGGAATTCTGGGCAGCCTCGGTATGCCGGGCGCTGTTTTTGCGGTAAACCTTGCGCCAAAGGGTCCCATTCCGGGCGGTCAGGCGAATCTTGTCTGCGGGCCTTGGGGCGCGGACGATGTGGAATTTCTGATAGCCGCCAACAAGGGTGAAAACGCCCGTGAACTGCGGCTTGTCGCCTCCGGCGGCGAACTTTCCCGCGTTATGCTGGCGATAAAAACCGCGCTGGCAGCCCCTGTTGCCACGGCAGCCCCTGCTGCCACGGCAGCCCCTGTTGCCACGGCAGCCCCTGCTGCCACATCCGGCGTGGTGAATGTCGATTCTGGGGCGGCGTGGGTTGACGGGGCGGAAACGCTGATTTTTGACGAGATTGACACAGGTATAGGCGGCGAGGCGGCAATAGCGGTAGGCGAATACTTGCAAAAAATAGGCGGGATAAAACAGATTTTTTGCGTTACACATCTTGCCGTTATCGCGTGCAGGGCGGATAATCATTTTAGAGTGGAAAAGCTTGAGTCAGGCGGCAGGACTATAACGTCCGTGAATCAGCTTTCAGGCGGGGAGCGGCGCAGCGAGATTGCCAGAATGTTATCCGGTGACAAGGGCGAAACGGCGCTTGCACACGCCTGCGAATTATTAGACAAATATGGAGCGAATAATCGTGTTAAAGAGTAACAATGTTGACAAACAACAGTATTATCAAAAAAAAATCGCGCCGTTTGAGGCCGAAATCAGTGAACTTATAAAAAAAGAAAGCGCGATAGTCGCGGAATGCAGGCAGGATTCTACAACTGCGGCGGGTAAATTATTTCTTCTATCGGAACGTATGCTTAACGTTACATCGCACTATTTAGTTCTTAACGGAATTGGATTTTCCATATTCAATATGAGGGATGAGGAATCTCTTGGCGAAGCTAGAAAATTTTTTTCAAAAGCGCTGATATATCTGGAAAATATAGTTACGGGAAAAGTTGACGCGCCGTTTTCTGAATATGAAGCCGGCCTTGCCGAATTAACCACAATTAACGCATTGCAAAGATGCCATCTTGTAAAAAAACTTGGACTCGCGATTTCCCTTTTAAAAATAGCTTACGGCGACAATACAAAATGGCGCTGGGTTTTTGTGGATATGGAGGGGCATTGCGCGGCTGTTTCAAAAAATTTACTGGACCTAAAAAAATTGCAAACCAATACTGACCCCTCCAATCCAGATTATGAACCGCTGCTCTACCATGCGTACTTGGTAAAAAAAATGCTTGCTGACGCGGCGGACAGATTTCAGTCGCGGTACGCGATTTCAACAAAACGCAGCGAAGATTTAAATAAAGCGATAAATTTTATTTCCGCGCTTTATAGGATTCATATTCTGCTCAATGAACGGGATGAGGCTAACGAAGTCAAAAAGAAAATTGACGTTTGGCAGAATCAACTTTCGTCTGATGCCAAAAAATAATATGCGAAACATTAAAAAGACAAACGGTATTCTGAGGGAATTCAAAACCCTAAAGCCGTTTTTTTATAAATACCGTTTCAGTTATATCGGCGGTTTTATCTGCCTGTTCACGGTTGACGCGGCGCAGCTTTTTATTCCCCAGT
>JAISZZ010000191.1 GCA_031284385.1 Treponema sp. | reverse complement strand
TTTAGTCCGCTTGAAAATAATCTGCCGGTATATACCGCGGCGTATCCCGTTCCCCTGTTAGTCATAGGGGAAGTATAGCATAAACTGGAAAGGTGCGTCAAGCGCCGGATTAGCGTCCGTGAATTATTAGCGTCAATTCGCGTAATTCGTGTAATTCGCGGACCCTTTTCTTGGGGTAGGTGGATTTTTGGGGGGTGGCGGAAGACGGCGCGTAAGCGGCGGCTGGAGACAGGGGGGACGGACGAAAAAGCGGCTGTGTGCCGCAAAAGGTATGGAAATCGTCCCCCCTCATGGGTTTATTCTATGGCGGCGGACTGGAATATTCTGGACTATTGCCGAATTTCACGGCTGTAATCCGCTCTTTCGGCTAGGCTTTATTTTTAGGCATCACGTTATCATGGAAACCGATTGCTGCCTCTTGCGTATTTGCCTATGTTGTGCTACTAATTCGTCATGCTCCAAGAAAGAAAAAATAAGAGATTCAAGACACTGGCGACCGCGCTCATGCGAAACGCTTTTATAGGCGGCGCTCTTTTGAAAGATATAAGCGTTTCAGGCTGCCGGATAGAGCATACCATGATGATCGACGTTGAACAAGGGAAACATTATACGGTGCGTATCAAGCCGGAGCAGGACTCAAATATTGGAGAATTCGATTTGCTTGTGGAGGCATGCTGGGTCAGGCCCAATGACTGCGCCTGTGAAGCCGGTTTCAGCATAGTAGAATCTCCCAAAGGGAAATTTTTTCAGCGCTATGTAGATTATTTGGCCTACCGCTCCAGCGACGCAATTCCTGTTTGAAGCCGCACGGCAGCCACTCCCTCCCCGCTGCGAATAACAAGGTTTTTATCCCCTACTATGCTGGTTTTGTTCTGTCTACTCAGCAGCAACAAGTTAACGACAATTTGTTTGACAAGTCACCGCGCATTTGGTACAATATATCGATATGTTTTATTATAAGACATAATTAATTTAAAGGCGAGGAATTATATATGAGTGCATTTGTTGATAAGATGACAGAAGTTGGTGCCCGCATCGGTTCACAGCGGCATTTAGGAGCGGTAAAAGACGGTTTTATTTCTTTAATGCCATTGATTATGGCAGGCTCAGCCGCCTTGATATTGAAGAATATACCTATACCTGGTTGGACTGACATTTTACCGTCTTTCATAGTTGAATTATGTAACTTTGTGTGGTGGGGAACTTTTGGGTTTCTGGCTTTGTTTGCCGTATTTTCAATAGGCTACCATTTGGCGAAAGCCTATGATGGCGACGAATTTAGGACGGGTTTTGTCGCGCTTGCCTCATATTTGGCAATCATTCCGCAGACGGCGGAAGTAAACGGCTCTCCTGCGTGGGGATATATAAACTGGTCGCTCACAAGCACAAACAGTTTATTTGTCGCTATTATTATTCCGCTTATCGCCGGAGAATTATTCATAAGATTTAACCGGAATAAGCGCCTTCTTATCACGCTTCCAGACAGTGTTCCACCGGCGGTCGGTAAATCGTTCTCTGTTTTAATTCCAGCCGGACTCACAATTTCAATAATTTCGCTTACCGGCATTATTATTCAGGGAATAACAGGCAACAATATTTTTGCGTTCCTCAACACGCTTTTCCTGCCCTTGATTAAAGCGTCCGATTCCCTATGGTCGGGCATCATTCTGGTATTCCTAAATCAATTTTTCTGGATACTGGGACTCCACGGCCCAAGCATAGTAGGGGGAGTGTTGGAGCCGATTTCATTGAATTTGATGACCGAAAATATGGCGGCATTCGCGGCTGGTACTCAGCCTCCACACATCATGACGAAACCTTTCCTAGACACTTTCATACATCTGGGCGGTTCCGGCGCGACACTCGGTATGCTAATAGCTATTTTTATGGTTTCAAAATCAAAACTGTACCGCACGCTTGGCAAAACTTGTATAGGCCCCGGCGCTTTTGAAATTAACGAGCCGGTTATATTTGGTATGCCTATAGTGTTAAATCCTATTTTTGCGATTCCGTTTATTTTTGGCCCGATACTACTCACGATAATAAGCTATATCGCTACGGATGTGGGATTGGTATCGAGAACGGTAGCGATTATTCCTTGGGCTACGCCTCCATTCCTGTCTGGTTTTCTTTCAACCGGCGGTGACTGGAGGGCATGCATTTTACAGGCTATAAATCTAGTCATTATGATAATAATATATCTGCCTTTCATCAAAATCGCGGATAAATTAGAAGTAGAAAAGGAAAAAGCGTAGATAGTTATTAGACTTGTTCAAGAACCTTATTGGTTCTCGCAAGCCGCAGCAAACGCTGTGCAAAATGCGTGGTACTTTAAGTGCGATTTGTTTAAAACATCAGTTTTTGAACAGCTATATTGGATTGTCCGGCAGTTAGTTGATTGCCGGACAAATTATTTAAAAGATTAGAGGGCAGAATTATGAAATTAATTGTCAATGCGGATGATTTTGGTTTATCGGAAGCTGTAAATCTTGGAATAGTGAAGTCGTTTACCGGCGGTATTGTACGTTCCACAACGATTATGAGTAATACGCCCGGATTTGAACACGCTGCGGCTTTATCAAAAAAATATGATTCTCTGGGTATAGGAATTCATCTTGTTATGACCAGCGGCGCCGCGCTTACCGGCCCCAAAAAAACGCTGACGGAAGCGGACGGCTCATTTTTTAAACAGGGAAAGTTTTTTGATATGGTAAAAAATAAACAGATAGATTACGGTGAAATGGAAATTGAATTACGGGCGCAGCTCAATAAAGTGTGTGATGCCGGCATTAAGCTGACGCATTGCGACAGTCATCACCATTTTCATTTGCAAAACGGACCTTTTGAGGTTGTGAAAAAACTGGCCGGTGAATACGGGCTTCCCATACGCGCCGGCTTGAAAGAAGATTTTACGCGCTCATATCCAGATATTTGTTCAACAGAGCGTTTCAGCATGGATTTTTACGGTAATGATCTTACGGATGAAAGTTTCATAGAGATTTTGGAACGCAATAAAGGCACGGAAAGTCTTGAAATAATGGCGCATCCGGCTTTTTTAGATAAAACAATAATCAGCATGAGTTCTTACAACATCGCCCGGACTAACGAGCTTGAAATTCTTACAAGCAAAAAAGTAGCAGACTATATTAAAAATCACAATATTATACTACAAAACTATAGGGATTATGTTAAATGCGGCAAAAGTTGAAAATATGCACTATCGGCGGCGGTTCAAGTTATACGCCGGAATTGATAGAAGGTTTTATTAAACGGTACAATACGTTACCGGTTACTGATATTTGGCTTTCGGATATCAAAGAAGGAGAAACAAAATTACAGATTGTTGGCAATCTCGCAAAACGTATGATCGCGAAAGCTGGACTGCCAATAGATGTTCATTTGACAACAAATACGGACGAAGCGCTTAAAGATGCTGATTTTGTTACAACGCAAATCCGCGTAGGTTTTCTCGCGGCGCGGGAGATTGATGAAACGATACCGCTTAAACATGGTGTTATCGGGCAGGAAACAAACGGAGCCGGCGGCCTGTTCAAAGCGCTTAGGACTATACCGGTTATTTTAAACATCGCAAAAAAAATGGAAACTCTCTGCCCCGATGCGTTTTTAATCAATTTCACAAATCCGTCAGGCATGGTAACTGAAGCGCTGGCGCGTTACAGCAATATGGAAAAGCAAAAAGTAATTGGACTTTGTAATGTGCCGATTCATATTGAGAGAATGATAGCTGATATTTTTGAAGTAGCGTATGGCAGAGTTCGCGTTGATTTTGCAGGGCTTAATCACATGGTGTACGGTTTGCATGTATATCTTGACGGCAAAGAAGTTACGCAAAAAACTATTGACTTATTATGTGATCCGAATAGGAAAAAAAATATTTCTGTAAAAAATATACTCGATGTCGCGTATACTAAGGAATTCTATAAATCGCTTGGCGTAATTTTATGTCCATATCATAATTATTATTATCACAGCGCGATAATGCTTAAAACCGAGCTTGAAGAGTTTGAAAAAGGAAATATCCGCGCTCAGGTTGTCCGGCGTATCGAAAAAAAATTGTTTGAAACATACGCGAATGAAGCACTTGATGTTAAACCAAAAGAGTTGGAAGAGCGCGGCGGCGCATACTACAGTGATGCCGCCTGCCGTTTAATTAATTCAATTTATAATGATGCTTGTGATATTCAACCGGTTGACACGGTAAATAACGGCGCTATTTCCGGTATTGATGCCGGCAGTGTTGTTGAAATCAGTTCTGTCATAACGCGGCAGGGGCCGCGACCCATACAAGTTGGCAAACTTCCTACGGCGATAAAAGGGCTTGTTACCTTGATAAAATCTTTTGAACAACTTGCTGTTGAAGCCGCCGTCGAAGGGAGTTATGACAAAGCGATACTGGCGCTCGCGATAAATCCTCTTACTCCGAATGAAGAAACCGCTAAAAAAATCGTGGACGAACTTTTGATTGCACATAAAAATTATTTGCCTCAATTTGCGAAACATTTTGAGAAATAATTTGTGAGCGGCGCTCAAAATTCTGTATGCTTTTTGACGCTGTATAAATTTTGCCGGCGAATAGATTCGCCGGTGATATAAAATTATTGGAGGAAGAAAATGGCGACAGTTATTAACGTATTTTGTAATGCGGGAATGTCTACAAGCGCTTTGGTAAAAAAAATCCAAGCTTTTGCCAAAGAAAAAAACTTGGATGTAGAAATCTCCGCGCACCCGTTCAGTGAGCTTGATGCTAAAGCCAAAGGTTCAAATTTTGTACTGCTTGGCCCGCAGATTGGCTATGAACACAAGAAGGTAAAGGCAAAACTCGATCCGTTGGGTATTCCGTCTGGGGTAATTCCAATGGCTGATTACGGCAGAATGAACGCTGAAAATGTTTTAAATTTTGCCATGAATCTTAAATTGTAGGAGGATTATAATAATGACAGACGAAGAATTAGAAGAGAAAATTTTCGAAATCATTTCCACAGTCGGTTCGGCAAAGTCATCGTTCATTGGGGCGATTCAAGAGGCGAAAGCGGGTAATTTTGATGCGGCCATATCCATGATAGAAGAAGGAAATAAAGTGTTTATTGAAGGACATAAAGCGCATGCATATTTGATTGAAAAGGAAATGTCTGACGAGGGACTAAAAACATCGCTCATTCTGATTCACGCAGAAGATCAAGTTATTATGGCGGATATGTTTAAAACTTTAGCTAACGAATTTATCGATGTGTACAAACAAATAAAAGCAAAAAAATAATGGTTTTAGCTGTGGGGACTGCGGCGCAGTCCCCACAATCGATAGTTTCTTTGTAAAACGTGAGACTCTCCGTCCCTCAAGCTAAAATTGCCCCAAATTTTAGAGTTTTTACCTGTTTCAGGGTATATTTCGTCTCAAAATACTTTCAACTTGAAGTGGAAATGACACGTGATTCAGGACACGATACGGATTGCCATTTTTAACCGTGCGCGAGGGAAGTGAAAAGCAGGATCTGTATCGGACGGGGACGTGAGTCGCAAGCTGCTATGTGCCGCAAATGGTATGGAAATAGCCCCTCTTCATGATTTTATTCCATGGCGACGAGCCGGATGTGTAAATGCAAAATTTGTTGCGCCTTTCCCGCCTTGTATTTATAAAAAAAATATGCAAATATATAAGGATAGTTTGGATTATATTTCATTCAGGATGGGTTTTCGTAAATGAGCCTCCGTGCGGCAAGCGTACAAACAAGTTTGTGGCGGGGTATTAACCAGATATTGCAGAATAAAGTTGTTCAAAAGCTTCAAGTTTTGAACAACTTCCGATGAAAAACAGCAAAATGCGGCGCATTTTGCGAGATTTGGGGAGGACAATGAGGTTCTCGAACAAGTCCAGTATTCAAATAGGGGTTTTTAACGCATGATGGACAAAAAATGCGCCGGCACGGTTGAAAAGGTTATCTGCCCGCGATATTTCGTTTTTATCGGCATTTTTTGCATTCAGTTTATAACACTTTCCTCGATAAATGTTTTTGCCGGCGGAAAGAAGCAGGCTGCCAGCAAACCTGTTGTTATAAAAGAAACAGTAGATGACGAAGAAATTGTTGAAGAAACAACGCTTTCTCCCATTGAGCGCATAGCTGGGCTTATTAAATCTGGTAGGGTTGACGCGGTAAAGTCGGAGTTTGTTTTACTTAGCGACCCTAACACGCTTGCCGCAGATGGGAAAAATGCCGTGCATTACGCCGCCGCGGCGCGTAACAGCGAACTCGCGGATTTTTTTATAAGGCTTGGCACTAAACCGGATGCCGAAGACTACAACGGTTTTACCCCGCTCAACATAAGCGCCGGATTGTTGGACGGAGCTACAACTGCTGTTCTGGTAAGAAACGAAGCGTACATTCACCATAAAGCGCCGGGAAGTAAAAGCCCCGCGGAAACGGCGGTAACCTCCAATAACGACCAATATATGCGAGCGATACTAACTGTGGAGTCCATGCTGTCAACAGATTCCGAAGGACGCACCATCCTGCATTTGGCTGCTGACAGCGGGAATGGGGTCGCAGTTTCTAGCATACTGAACGAAGCGGATTTTAGGACGGAGCAACAGCTTGTAAATAAACGGGATAAAACAGGCAAAACAGCCGCCGACTATGCTTTTTCTCATCGCGAATCGCGCGTTCACGCGACAACCGCAGAAGTTCTTGTTCAAGCGGGTGGTTTTTCATCGGATCCGTTTTTCCTCTATTTTGCCCCCGTAGTTCAAACGCTTAACTTTAATCTACGGGCTTCAGACGGCAATTCCGCCCTCCATTATGCGGTTCGTGAACGGTACCGCGGGTTTACATATTTCTTACTTGACCACCGCGCCGATCCAAATATAAAAAACACCATCGGCGATACCGCGCTGCACGAAACTGCTAGAATCGGAGATCTGGAAATAATGAACGCCCTGATTGAGCATGGCGCGAATGTCAACATTCAAGATGGACAGGGAAATACGGCTATGCACATAGCGATTCCTGTGGATGCACATAAGGCCGCGCTCGAGATGTTGATTGGACATGGGGCGAATCCGAATTTGCGCGACAGACGCGGCGATTCCCCGTTACATATCGTGATTGGACTTAACCGCGGGGTAGATATAATCGAAACACTGCTTGTGAGCGGCGCCGATACGACAATTCACAACATAGAGGGCAAAACGCCGCTGTATATCGCGGTTGAGGAAAACCGTGCGGCTCTTCTGCCGCTGCTTTTAATGTATCATTCCGATATTTTTGCCGTGACTAACGAAGGAAAAACGCCGTTTGGCCTCGCCATGAGCGAAAACAGGGATGCCTTAAACGCTCTTATTACCAGCGAAACCGTCTTACAGAGCGATAACAACGGTAATACACCGCTGATTGTCGCGGTACAGTTTAGCGGCGATCCCGAAATTATACAACGTATTTTGGACAAGAACGCTCTGATAAATGCCCGCAACCAGGATGGAGACACGGCGTTGCATATAGCCGTACGCCAAAACAGGGAGGCTGCGGGTGTCCTTTTGATAACACGCGGCGCAGATATGTTCGCTCAGAATGCCAAAGGTGAAAGCCCTAGTTACCTTACATTTTATTCTCCCGGCGATATTCGGGAATGGGTGCTGACCCCCATCGTTCTAACTGCGAGGGACGGACTTGGAAATACAATACTGCACTATGCCACCCAGTGGAAACTGGATTCCGCCATAGCTCTGATAGCATCCAAAGGTGCCTCCCTTGAAGCGGCCAATGTTACCGGTGAGACACCGTTATTTGTTGCGGTAAAAATCGACTCAGCATCTACCGTTCAGGCTCTTTTAAACGCGGGGGCTTCGATAGCCGGACGCGACACGCTTGGCAATACCGCTCTTCATACTGCTGTGCGTTGGAATGCGCTTTCCGCCTCGGAAGCGTTGATTAGTGCTAAAATTGATATAAACAGTTACAACCTGTATGGAAAAACGCCGCTGCATGACGCTGTACGATTGAGCGTGTTCGGGATGGAAACCCTTCTTACACAGCGCGGGGCAAATCTTGAAGCCCGCGATAAAGAGGGCAATACCCCGTTGATGGAAGCGTTGCTGAAAGGCTCTTACCGTTCTGCCGACCACCTGATAAACAGCGGTGCGGATGTCTCGACAAGGAACAATAACGGCGATACTCCATTGCTGATAGCCATAGAGGAAGAACGCAGCGATATGGTTGGCTTGCTACTTGACAGGGGGGCGCAGATTCACGCAAAGAATGCTGATGGTGAAAGTCCGTTTACCGCCGCCCTCAAAATGTCCGCCCGCATGATGTTGACACTCCTTGCAAAGGGGCGTGGTCAGACGGACGATGAGGGGCGTTCTCCATTACACATAGCCTTGTCGTACAATATGCCCGAGTCGGAGATAGAAACGATTGCCGCCTGGATGGGGCGCACCGACTTGGTTGACCGTGATGGCCGTACCGCATTGCGTTACGCGGTTGACCACGCAAACTGGGATGCCGCCAAATTTCTCGCGAATGATGGCGCAAACATTTTCTCTGTCGCCCGCGATGGTAAAACTCCGGCTGAAATAACGCTTGAAACCGGAAACCGTGAGGCTGTCAGGGCAGTCTTTGGCGGAAAGGCAATAAACACTCGCGACCCATCGGGCAACACTGTATTGCACTATGCGGCACATTTGAGTTCTGCCGCTGTAGTGTCCTTGCTTTTGGAATTAGGTGCGGATAAATTGGCGCGTAACACATCGGGAGATAGTCCTGGCGATATAGCCGGACGCTGGAATCGTCAGGAAATACTGGATATACTGCGATAGTAATCTGTAGATGTGACCGGTTTGTTCTTGTGAATCAGTTTGAAATGTTATAAGACAATGAACATTCCTGCCGCAGGGCGAGTTTGCGGCAAAAAATATAAACCGGATTGCCGGACAAGTCTTAAATCTTAGGGGGCGGCTTTTGATAGTAATGAAATTTGGCGGAAGCTCCGTCGCGGATGCTGAGCATATTTGCCATGTCGCTGAAATTATAAAAGATAGGCTTGAAAGAAAACCGGTTGTAGTTCTTTCAGCCATGGGAGACACAACCGATCACCTGATAGAGGCTGCGGAAAAAGCGATTAACGACGGGCCGGTTTCCGTTGAACACTCCCTTATGAAGATAACGGAAACGCATTTTAACGCCGTGCAGGAACTAAATCTGTCTAAAATGCTCACTCCTGAACTGCGAGAACTGCTCAGCGAACTTGCCAGCCTGCTTTCCGGTATATCATTGATCAAAGAATTGACGGCAAAGACCAGAGATTACCTTGTTTCGTTTGGGGAGCGTCTTTCCACACGGGTAGCAGCGTTGTATTTTCAATCGGTGGGCATCAATGCCCGCGCTGTTGATGCGTGGGATGCCGGTTTTATCTCCGATTCAAACTTTACCTGCGCCGAATTACTTAAAGAAAGCTGGCATACCATACCCGCAACGCTAATACCGCTGGTTGAAAGCGGCATTTTACCTGTTGTAACCGGATTTATTGCCAAAGATGAGGCTGGACAGATAACGACGCTGGGACGCGGCGGCTCGGATCTTAGCGCCACGATGATTGCCGCGGCGTGTAAAGCGGAGGAGGCGCAGGTTTGGAAGGATGTCGATGGAATCCTTACCGCTGACCCGCGCATCGTTAAAAAAGCGCGTCCTGTCGGCGCGGTAACCTATGAAGAGGCTGCGGAACTCGCGTTTTTTGGGTCACAGGTGCTTCATCCGAGAGCTATGCGGCCCTGCGGCAAGACGGGAACACCCGTTTTTGTGAAAAATTCTTATAACGCGTGTGCGCCCGGCAGTATAATAAGCGCGTCACTGCCGGCAGACGCTAACCATGTTCGGGCTATCACAACACGCGGGAATATTACGCTTGTGGATATTGTTTCAAGCCGCATGGTAGGGCAGTACGGATTTTTGGCGGAAGTTTTTTCAAAGTTTGCAGTACATAAAATTTCCGTTGACATGGTAGCCACAAGCGAGGTTTCCGTCTCGCTTACTGTCGATTCAATGGCGGATTTGAGCGCGCTCAAAAAAGAACTATCCGCCATCGCCAGCGTTGAGATAAAAACAAAAAAAGCCATCGTAACGATAATCGGAAGCGTGGCGCAATCCTCCACCATACTCGAAAATATTTTTGGTGTGTGTTCCAGATTGGGCGTGCATACGCAAATGGTGTCGCATGGAGCGAGTAAAGTAAATATTAGTTTTATAGTTGACGGGTCGGAAGCGGCGTTAGTCGTCCGCGCTCTGCATAAAAAATTCTTTGAGGATGAAAATTGAAATGTGTCCGCCGCTATGAAAACCTGTTGCGTATTGCTGCCCTAAGCCTGCTCGCTGTGGCGCTGTTTTCATGCGCGTCTCAAAACCGTAAGACCCTTGCCTATTCGAATCCGTACGCCCGCTCCAGTCAAATCATTGAAATACTGGACTATCAGGGGCGTGCGGACGGTGTGGAAATGCCGGAGTGGTTGTCACTTTACACAAGCGGCGGTATTCCCGCACTCGAAAAACAGCGTGAATTTACCCGCTACTATCTGTTTATCGCCGAACAGTCGTCGCCAAATCTCGACACATTGCGGCAGTGGGCAAATAATTTCCGTGTTGAGCGTGATTTTCCGCGTTTGGTGTTTTTACGCGCCTACAGGCGTTTAACTCGCAATCTTTCAATAACTCCTGACGAATTGTATGGCAGTTTTTTTGAAATGATGATGAAACATACCGCAGCCCAAGGTTGGCCGCAGGCGCAAAAGTACGCAGAAACGTGGGCGCTTGTAAATAGGCGGCCTGTGAATCAGGGCGAGCCGGCATCCGCTGAAACGCTGCCCGCTATTGACGGCGAGCCGCCGGAAACCTCCGCAGATTCAACCGTCTACATATATTTTATTTTGAGTATGATTGAAAAAACAGAAATCGAAAACAACATGAAAGCGCTAATGAATGATGTCGCTATCGATAAAACTTTTAACCGCGATCAGGTACAGGCTATAAATTCAATAAAATCAAACTTCTTCAACGGGTTTTAGCCCCCCCCCTCCACTCCACCCATACCGCTATGCGGTTTCAAGGGCTTTCATAACGGCGGCGGCCACCTCATTTGTGCCGGCGATTTTTTCTCTTGCGGCATTTTTTGAACGGCTCGCTATGTCTTTGGTACGGATTCCTGAATCAAGGGTTTTGTTTACGGCGGACTCTATGGCAAGCGCCTCTTTTTCGAGGGAAAATGAGTATCGCAGCATCATCGCGGCTGAAAGTATGGCGGCAAGCGGGTTTGCTAGGTCTTTTCCCGCTATATCAGGCGCTGAACCGTGTATGGGTTCGTACATCCCAGCCGGATACTTTCTGCCCGCCTCTACAGCGCCTATGCTCGCGGAAGCCAACATCCCGATAGAACCAGACAGAACGGATGCCTCATCAGAAAGTATATCACCGAAAATGTTTGATGTAACAATGACATCAAACTGCCCCGGAGCGCGGACAAGCTGCATCGAACAGTTATCGACATACATATACGATGTTTCAATATTTTTGTATTCCTCCGCGATTTCCATAGTTACTTCACGCCAAAATCGTGATGATTCGAGAACATTTGCCTTGTCAACAAGGCAAAGTTTCCTGCGGCGTTTGGCCGCCGCATCGTAAGCCACGCGCAGTACACGCTCAATCTCGAAACGACTGTACCTCTCGGTGTCAAATGCCGAAGAATCCGGCGATTTCCCATCACCATCCCGGCCTCGTTCTCCAAAATATATGCCGCCCGTAAGCTCGCGGACAATTAGAATGTCGAATGTAGGTTTGCCCTCAGGATGACTTGCCGCCAATACTTCATCTTTGAGCGGACAGGCATCCTTTAATTGCGGCAACAACGCGGCGGGGCGCAGGTTCGCGAACACGCCAAGTCCCGCCCGCAAACCAAGTAACGCGCGTTCAGGACGCAGATTTCCGGGCAACGTCTCCCATTTTGGGCCGCCGACCGCGCCCAATAGCAACGCGTCGCACTGTTTGGCCGCATCCAATGTAGAAGCCGGCAGAGGCTCTCCTGTTGAATCTATGGCGCAGCCTCCCGCCTCAAGCTCGACAAAATTAAAAACATGGCCGAACTTATCGCCTGCAAGTTCCAAAACATCGACAGCTTTGGATGTAACCTCTGGGCCTATGCCGTCGCCCGGCACCAGCGCAATGGAATAATTCATATTTATAACCTTAAACTTATTATAAAATTTCTGTCGCTGTTTGAATAGATGCCGCATTGCCTAATAATTAATCTAGCCGAAAAAGGATGGTTGTCCAAAAACAAAAATCTAGCTGAAATAGCCTAACTCGTTATTTTACAAGGAATTATGCAATGAATTAATTCCCTATAAAGCAAAGAGTTCTAATCAAAACAAAAAGACCATAAAACAATTCCAGATTAGTTTTGAGTCTAACTCCATAAAAACGATTCGCCATCATGGGCGGATTATAATAATCAGGAGGATCATCATAGCGGGAAGTTGCAATAATGCCAGTTTCAGCGGAATAATACATACTAAGACAAGCCGTTTGAACGGCTAAATCTTGAAGCATATCTGTCCTGCACGCATCTAATCCGTTGATACGCGCTGCGGATTAGAAGGGCGGCGGCGGCATAGCCGCCAAGTGTCGATAGAGAAGTCTCTATGTGCGGCAAAAATTGCCGCACAGATTGCGAAAATAGCGTCCTCTTCATGATTTTTATTCGCAACCAGACGGATGAACGTAAAACTATTGAATGAATACTTACGTTGAAATATTTTAACTTGTATGGTATATAAATGACTGTGGGATTATTTGATCGTTTAGGCGATGTTTTACGAAGCTATTTGCGTGATGGTGATGACTGGAGTGAAGTAAAAACTTCGCAGGGTGGATATTTTTCGGATGATCCTGACGTATCCAGAGCTTTCGATGAGTTAGACGATTTTTTGAAAGGAAAAAGCCCAAATACGGAGCGAGGTGGCGCGGGTTATGGAAAAACCTCAGATTGGGGCACTCCGCGCACGGGGAATCGCACGTCAAAGCCATCCGTGCCGGAAGTTCTGCGCGATGATTTTGCTGAACTAGGGTTAGAATTCGGTGCGGACGCTGATAAATGCAAGGCCGCCCACAAACAGTTACTCAAGATACATCATCCTGACCATCACGCTTCGCATGAAGGCAATATGAAAAAGGCTACGATAAAATCTGCTAAAATAAACGCCGCCTACGAGCGTATCTGTAAATGGCGCGAAACGGGTAAAATTTGACGCATGGGAAAATTCCAGTCGCGATAGTGGGGCTGGGGCGCATCGCAAGTCTTTTGGAAAATGACGCACTGCGTGAAAAACCATGTACACACGCGGGCGCGGTGGCCGGAAGTCCTGATTGCGAATTGCTTGCCGGAGCCGATATATCGGAAGAACGGAGGCGGCTATTTGCAACGCGCTGGAAGGTTCCGGTTTACGACAGCGCCAGCGAAATGCTTACGGAACATACCTGCAAAATACTTTGTATAGCGACTCACCCCGACAGTCATCTTTTTTACTGCCGGCTTGCTGCAAAAAAGCGTGTTCCTGTGGTAATTTGTGAAAAGCCATTGGCGGACAGTCTGTTTTCAGCGCGTAAAATTGCGGCGCTCACGCCAAAAATCCGCATAATCGTAAACCATGAACGCCGTTATGCTTCCGATTATGCCGAAGCGCGCTCAATTCTTATGAAAAAGACGCTTGGAGAGCCTTTATCCGTTAAGGCAAGCCTTTATATGGGTAAAAACCGGCGGCTCATCGACGTTCTTTGGCATGACGGCACCCATCTGGTTGACGCTATGACCTTCCTTGCCGGTTCTTGTCTACGGCATGAACGGCGTTTTGGGTCGGATCTGACATCAACAGACGGCACGGTTTTCCTCTTTGGACACTTTGGCGGGGGCGGTATTGCCGCTTCACCCATGCCATTTTGTATAGAACTTGGATCTGGCCGGGACCACCTTGTTTTTGAGATAGAGATTTCGTGTTCAGCCGGCAGACTGCGTATTGGAAACGGAATTTTTGAAGTTTACGAAAGCGCTCCCGCAAGTTACGCGGAAGGCTTCCGCGCCCTGTCAAAGACACGCTCAGATTTTGATGCGCCGACAGGCTATTTTTCCGGTATGCTTGCCGATGCCGCCGCCTGTGTACGCGACAGTGAACGGCAACCCCTTTCCGGAGCGGAAAAGGGGTTGGCCGTGATAGAGTATTTAAACCGTGTCCGGTAAATTTGAGTTACAGTTTAATCTCACTCTTGTTTCCCTTCATATCCTCGAATACGGCAGATGCGGTTTCAAAATGAAATATCTCGAATTTACCGTCATCAACCTTGTATATATTTTTCAACATGGGCGCGACTTCCAAAGCCTTTTCTTTAGCCTCTCTTTCGGAAGTTATACCCACCGTGCCGGCTATACGCAGCCATTTATTGCCATTTGACGCGCAAATCTCTATTTTAGGGTTCGCTTTAATCTGCTTAAACAACTTTTTCGTGTTGTTCGTGCCAAAACTCAGCTTCCCTTTATAATCAAACGCGAGACCCATCGGACGGACGCGAGGCTGTCCGCCTTCATCAGTAGCAAGAAAAAATTGCTTACATTCTGATAAAAAATCCAAAATTTCTTTCATAATCGACTCCTATTAAGCAGATTGTTTTTCGGTAAGTTTTTTCACACCGGAAATTGTTACCATGATACCTAAAATCAACAAAAGAATGGCGAATACAAGCTGTAAACCGTCCGCCTCGAATTTGAAGCCTCCTTTTAACAGCAGGCCGCCCTTGCTTTTTATCGTGAATACCAGCGCGGTAAACGTTACCGCGAGCATTACAAACATCGGCGCCCAGAGCATAGCGCCTTGCCGTTTAGTTTTTTTCAAAAAAACGGCGCAGGAGACCAGCGCAAGCGCTGCGAGAAGCTGGTTTGCGGCACCGAACAGCGGCCAAATTGTCGCATAGCCTATTATGGCCAACAAATAGCCAAAAATTAACGTGAGCAGTGTCGCGACATACTTATTTGACAAAAATTTATGAACGGGATGCGGATTATCCGTGTCTTCTGTAAAGAGTTCCTGAAGCGCCAGTCTGCCCACGCGGGCCACCGAGTCGAGCGATGTCAGGGCAAAAGCGGAAATCGCAAGGGTTATCAGTGTAAAAATTACAGATTCGGACAAATTCAGTTTTGACAAAAATCCGGCTATTGCAGTGGCAAAAATCTGTGGCGGTGTAACAACACCGTCGGGCAGTTTTCCACCTACGGTAATCGCGCCCACTGTGATAAGGGAAATCACGGCAAGCAGACACTCAACCAGCATAGCGCCAAAAGAGATTGGCAGCATATGTTTCTCGTTCTCAATTTGTTTGGAGGCTGTCCCCGATGCGACAAGACTATGAAATCCAGAAACCGCGCCACACGCCACCGTTACAAACAATATCGGGAATAAGTAGTTATTCCCCACCTTAAAACCGGTAAAGGCCGGGATATTTATAGCTGGAGATTCAAACACTACGCCGATAAACGCGGTAATAATCATGGCTATCAACAGGAAAGAGTTGAGGTAATCACGCGGCTGCAACAACACCCAAACCGGCGCTATCGAAGCTGCGAAAACATAAGCGAACACCAGATATAGCCATATCGATTTTGGAAAGTATACCGGTAACGCCATGCCGAGCGCGATACATATTATAATCATTAGAACGCCTATACTGCCGCTCAAAATACCGCTTGGCTGAGATTTTTTTATGAAAATACCCATAACCACGGCAAAAAGTATGAACAACATCGATGTTGTAGCGACAGCCGCGTTGGAAGATATTCGCGCCCCGTCCGCATTGAAACCCGCAAATGTGCCGGCTACAATATCGGCGAATGCTGCCACAACAAGAACCGAAAAGAGCCAAACAAAGAGCAGGAATAGCCGTTTGCCTGTTTTTCCGATGTAAAGCTCAATGATATAACCTATCGTTTTGCCTTTGTTTTTTACAGATGCATACATCGCGGCAAAATCTTGAACCGCACCGAAAAAAATACCGCCAAACAGAATCCATAGCAGCACCGGCAGCCAGCCGAACGGAGCTGCGAGTATAGGGCCGTTGATAGGCCCCGCACCCGCTATAGATGCGAATTCATGGCCAAAAACCACGCCGGGCTTAGTCGGCACATAATCAACGCCATCTTCAAATTCGTAAGCTGGTGTCTTTTTATTAGTGTCTATACCCCATTTTTTTTCCAAAAAACGACCATACACAAGGTAGGCCAGCAGTAATACAATCGCTGAGATAATTAGCATCACCAAACCATTCATAGCGGTCTCCATATTTTAAATTTTTTATGTCTTGGGTTGTTTTGAAACGCCCCCGCTTCCATAAAGCATTTAGATAGATTAGCAAAAAAAAATCGTAAGGTAAAGCTCACACGGAAAGATTGTCAGGTCGAGCGCGCTATACAGAGGCTCATTTTAGCTTTCCCTGAGTGGGTCTTTTATACCAGTAAAATAGTTCATTAGCGGCGGTAACTTTTTTTCTCTCGCATATTCCCTCAAAAATCACTGTTTTCTTTAAGTTATCGCACATATCCTGTCGCCGCACTTTTTTATTCGCAGTGGAGAGGTTCATTCAGGTCAGCGGTTTTGGTTCGCCGCCGATCAAGCGGGTAAAACCCGCCAATAATTCGCAGGCCTCATTATTTTCACCACCGGCAGAGACGGCGGCGGAAAAAGCGGCCTCGGCCTCAGCCAATAGCGCTATCCCCCGCGCCGCGGCTTCGTCAATACAGCCGGCCTTGTTAAGGGCGGCTGTCAATTCATCAACAGCGGCATCGGCTTCATCGCCGCCGGAAGCCGCAGTGTTAAAACAGCGCAGCACAAGCCTGCGGCGCTCATATTTTTCGGACTCACCGTGCAAGTACAGCAGTATAGGCAGACTCTTTTTGCCTTCAACAACATCATCGCCGCGTTTCTTGCCGGGCGCGCCTTCCGTAAGATTTTTTACATCATCCAAAATCTGGAAGCCTATTCCTAATTTTTCGGCGGCCTTCGCAAACGGCGCGTCTCCAGAGCAATTTTCTGCCGCCGCAAGATACCCAACACTTGCCGCAAACCGCGCCAAAACGCCAGTTTTTAACGCGCACATTTTGTAATAATCATTTATCGCGGGCAACGCTTGCGGATCTCTATGCCATGCTATGTCCAATGATTGACCAAAATGCAAAGCCCTCATCTCTCGCGCCCAGAGTGAATAGAGTTTTAACTTGGTTTCTTGCGGTGCATTCCAGCCGTCTATACAAGAAAGCGGCAAAAAGTACAAAAAACATCCGCTGTTTATCGCAGTATCCATGCCGTAAAGCAGGTGAATGGCGGGTTTTCCACGCCGTTCATCTGCTTTATCCTCAATATCATCGTGAATAAGGCTCGCGTTATGGCAGAACTCCACAAGAGGCGCGAGCGGAAGCGCCGATTCGCCCCCTCCTAGGCTCTCGCAGATAAGCAGCATTAGCAGCGGCCTCCAACGCTTTCCGCCACGTTCCAGAAGATCAAGACCTGGCTCCAAAAGCGACTCGATGGAATCTGTCTCAGTAAAATTAAATCCACCGGCAAAAAAATTACGTTTGAACCATGCGGTATCTGGATGCCGCGGCAGCGCATTACGCAACACGGCTTCAATTTTTTGAAGCCGTAAAGTATAATCAAGACTCATACTTTATCTTATTTGCGGGGGACAGCCGTGTCAAACTATCAGAAACAGGATTTTTGGTCGCTCAAGGCTCAGAAAGAACGCTATCCTGCCCGTTCAGTTTATAAGTTACAAGAACTCGATAAGAAATTCGGCTTGCTGCCTAAGAATTCGGCGCAAATGAATGAAAATTACAAGATTTTAGAACTAGGCGCGGCACCGGGCAGTTGGAGTTTGTACATTTTACGCAAACTTTCAGGGCGCGGTTTCCTTGCCGCCTGCGATTTAGCGCCGCTTTCCCGCCGTTTTGATGAAGGATTATTTGACGGGCAAAACTTTTTATTCAAACAATCCGACATATTCGCGCCGGACACGAAAAACGAATTTGCGGCGGCAGGGCCTTTCAACCTAATACTGAGCGACGCCGCCCCGTCAACAAGCGGCGGGCGCTTAGTTGATGCCGCCCGTTCAACTGAATTGGCGGAAGCGGCCATTTTATACGCCCATTCCACACTCAAAAAGGGCGGCGGCCTCTGCGTAAAAATTTTCCAAGGTTCGCAAACCGCCAGCCTGATAAAAGAAGCGCGCCTCTTTTTTGCCTCGCTAAAGACTTTCAAACCGGAGGCCTGCCGCCCCGCTTCGTTTGAAACCTATATTATAGGGTCAGGCTGGCGCGCCCGCAGAACAGAGTTATAGCCGCCGCGACTCCGTCATTCCGGGTATGTGTAGCCGTATTCGTACTTTAGGTTGTTTTCGTTATCGTAGATGGAATACTTAGTAATCAAATAAAAATCTTCCGTTTCTGACGATGCGTCATAGGTTTCCGCTAACGCCATATCGACTTTCATTATTACTTTCATACCCACGCCATATTTAGACACGCTGTACGAGAAATCATTATGAAATTTTTCGGTATAAATTTCTTTCTCTTCTTCTTCAATATATTTTATTTCAGTGTCAATTTCAAAATCACCAGCAATTTTATATCCGTCATAAGTATCGTCTATGGAGCCTTTCATATTATATTTTATACAAATGGGCGATGTGGATATGGAAATGCTGTAATACATCTTAACACCATCTCTTTCAATCGTACCGCTTGTATCTTCCGTACTGTTTCTATCTTGTGTTTGATACAGTGGTATTTCAGGCCGGCCTATAGAGTTCCGCAGGATGCCGTGGACGCCGTATACCGAGCTGCTGGGGAAAACAGGACTCATGGCCTCATCAATCATACTCAAAATAATAGGCGTTATTTGGGCGTATGAATCATCCGCCAATTCCACGGCCGTTTCTTCGCTCGCTACAAATGTGCCTTCAAAGGAGGGCAGGCCGCTTACTTCTTCCCCCCCCCCCCCCCAACTCTTCGACGGGATCGTCTTCCGTAGGTGTTTCGCACCCAAGCATAAGCAATCCAGATACCAACGCTACTGTCAGCCACGTGTACCAACTTCTTTTCACATAATTCTCCTTCTGTTTATTGTCTGAACGACAAACGAAAACCGGTATGTCCCCTATGCGGAATACACAGTAATCTGTATTCTTGATATTCTACCATAAATTAAAAAAAAGAACAAGAATGATCACATGGAAATCAACTTCTCCGCCGCAGAGCGGCGGGGTATTAAGCCTCCACTGCGAATAAAAATATAAAAAGTGCTGGACTTCACATATCAGGTCCGTTAGCACTTCGCTGCCTGTAGGCTCGTCTACAGGCGAGTCTGTAGACGGCACGAAAGTTCGGTATAAACCCACCTGAAGAATACCGTGCAGGAACGCAAGGCGGTGGGGCGGGTCATTCACGGGAACGCGGGGAGGCATCCGGTTAACAACAACAGTTGGGCATAAATACCCTGCCAAAACGTTTGCCACACACGTGCGGTTTCAGAGCAGGAAGGTTCATTTGACAAGAAAACTGTTATGAATGCGCAGCCAGTCATTCAATCGTTGTTTGAGCGGCATTGTATTTGTGGAACGGCTGGCATCCCGCAGGTATGGGATTACGACACGCTCTTTAATTTCTATCCAGTTTTTGGGTAAAATATTCGGGACAGCAAGCTGGCCGGCGGGTGGCATATGCCCCAAAAGAGTTGGATAATAAATTGGAAAAATATTTTCGTTCACGGTGTTTATGGCGGAGAATCCATTGGCAATGCCAAAAATCGTATCGGTAAGATGTTTTTCACGGCTTTTAGCGAGCAAAAGCTGCTGCGTATCCTCGTTAAAAAACCAGACAGTGAATGCGCGGGCGGCGCTTTTTGCCCTGCCCTTTTTATGCAGGCCATAGTACACCGAACTTTCCGACACGGGAATTAAACCGCTGCCCGACAGCATACGAAAATCCATGTTGGCCAGTGTTTCAGGCGGCATAGTAAAAAAATCAGAGCTTTTCATATACGCAAATAGAATACGATTTGCAGTTACAAGTTTTGAAAGAGTATCAAAAAAATATTTGTAATAAAAATCATCTTCAGCTTTCAGCCCGCCGTTTTCATCAACCCAGTTACGCGCATATAAAACAGCTTCCGAAAGCGCCTCCTCATTCCAATATAGAGGACTGTCTTCTTTGAAAGAAACATTAAAAATTGTCGCTATTTCAAAAAGAAAATTGTTCCATAACGGTGAAAAACCTATCCTCGTATAAATTTTATTTTTTTCCTCATTAAAATCTTTTCCAAGTTTTTTTATTTCTTCTAACTCGATTGTAACTGAATTAGATATTAACTGTGAATTATTTTCAGAAAAAACAATCACCGGAAGATTAAAAGATACCGGCACAAGATATTGTTTTTTATCGAATTTTCCCAGAGCAAGAAGAGCTGGATAAAAACTTTTTTCCAATTCAGGATTTTCCTTAAAAAGGAAAGTAAGATTTCGCCAATTTTTAAGAGTCGCGGCGCTCTTCAGCCAGCTTCCGGCAATTATATCGGGAACATTATTTTTGTCATAAATGTCTTCGGCAACATTGTTTTTATATATAACTTCAATTTTATATTTATCCTGATTAAAATTAAACTGTTCTGCGTAAAACGCGAATTCCGGCCTGTCTGTCAATAGGACAGCCGCCTTATCTTCAAATTCCGAACAGGCTGATATTAAAAAAAATAATAACAATAAAAAAATATATTTAAATTTCAACGTCTGTTCAACTTTTACCAAGATACGCCTTCCGCACGCGGTCATCGATTAAAAGCGCTTTTCCCGTATCCCGCATAGTTATAACTCCGGTTTCCAGAACATATGCGTAATCCGCAATATCAAGGGCGGCGTGAGCGTTTTGTTCAATCAATAAAACTGTCGTTCCATTTTTATTTATTTCGCGTATAATTTCAAATATCATTTTTGAAACGAGCGGAGACAGCCCCAACGAAGGCTCGTCCAGCATCAGAAGACGCGGACTTGCCATCAGGCCGCGCCCTACGGCCAACATCTGTTGTTCCCCGCCAGAAAGTGTCCCCGCACTCTGGCGTATGCATTCTTTAAGGCGGGGAAACAGCTCAAAGCAGCGTTCCATATCACGCTTAACTCCCGCCGCGTCTTTACGAAAATACGCGCCAAGGCTCAAATTTTCGTAAACCGTCAAATTTGGAAAAACATGGCGTCCTTCCGGCACGAGAACAAGGCCGGATGAGATTATGTATTTTGTGTCAAGCCCAGATATGTTGTCGCCGTTCCAAATAATATCGCCTGAACTTTTTACCAAACCGGCAATACTGTTTAGTATTGTACTCTTACCCGCACCGTTAGCGCCTATCAATGCAATAATTTTGCCATCTGCGACTTCGATGTCAACGCCTCGCAATGCGTGTATTCCGCCGTAGTATACCGATAAATTCTTTAATGTCAGCACGCCTTTATTCTCCCGCGCCTAAATACGCTTCTATCACTTTTTTGTTTTGTTGTATTTCACGCGGCGCACCCTCCGCGATTGTAACACCGTATTCAAGTACATAGAGCCGTTCGCAGATTCCCATTGCAACCTGCATATGGTGTTCAATCAGCAGGACGGCAATGTTGTATTTTTCGCGCACACTCAAAATAAAATCCATTAAATCGCGGGATTCCTGCGGATTCATGCCGGCTGCCGGCTCATCAAGCAGAAGCAGTTTAGGCTGAGTCGCAAGAGCGCGAACTATTTCAAGACGGCGCTGCTTGCCATAAGGAAGCGATACCGCGCTGTCGTTCTCATTTTCCAACAGTCCTACCGAGTCTAAAAGGTCGCGGGACATCTCGCGAGATTTTTTTTCACGCGCCAGGTAACGCGGCAGACGCAGTACGGAAACGGCCACCGATGAATTGTTGTGCAGGTTTGCCGCGACCATGATATTTTCTAAAACAGTCATCTCGCTAAAAAGCCTGATGTTTTGAAATGTGCGAGCTATTCCCGCCTCAGTTATCTTGTGCGGCAGCTTGCCTGAAATTTTTTTACCGTTAAAAAAAACACTTCCACTTGAAGGCGCGTAAACTCCGGTTATAACGTTGAATATAGTTGTCTTGCCCGCGCCGTTAGGCCCGATGAGCCCGGTAATTTCGTTGTCGCCAACCTTTATCGAAAAATTATCAACGGCGGTAAGCCCGCCAAACTGCACCGTAACATTCTTTAAAACAAGCATCAGCGTCCGCCTTTTTTTACAAACTGCTGCTTTATGGCAAGCACGGCATCCCATGAAAATTCTTTTTTACCCATAAGCCCATGCTGATGGTATATCACGACAATCAGCAGGAGTACGCTGAATACCACCATGCCCAGCCCCGGCAATCCTTGAGTCTGGATCACAATCAAATTAAGCGGGCCGTCCAGAAAACGGAGCGCACCCATCGCTATTGTTACAATGACTGCGGCGATACATGAACCGGTTATACTGCCGTTCCCGCCAAGCACGACTATTAAAATGATATTGTACGTTAAATTGAATGTAAACATTTTAGGGTCTATCGTGTTCATAAAATGACCGAGCAGCGCCCCGCCCACGCCGGCAATAAAACTTGAGATTGTAAAACTTACGATTTTTGTTTTCGTGATATCTATACCCATCGCTTGCGCCGCGATTTCGTTATCACGTATTGCCATGAATTTTCTGCCGTAACTGGAACGTATCAGCGAGTTGACAAAAACTATCGTTAGTATCACCAGCATCCATATCATATACGTTGACGCGAGTTTTGGCAGTCCTTTAAGGCCGATAGCGCCGTTTGTAACACTCTGCATATTCGTGAGAACGACACGGATAATTTCCGAAAATCCCAGCGTGACGATTGCAAGATAGTCATCCCGCAGTCGCAGCACCGGCATCCCTATCAAAAAACCCGCAAGAGCCGCGGCAGAGCCCGCAGCAATCAGAGCGGGAATGAATGGTATTTCTATGTTTGCGAGAAATGGGACGATAGGTTTCAGAAAAAAATTCATTGCCTTTTGCGAGGGCGGCATCGTTAACAGCGCGCTCACATAAGCGCCTATCGCCATAAAACCCGAATGTCCAAGTGAAAATAAGCCGGTAAAACCGTTTAGCAGATTCAGCGAGAGCGCTAATATTATGTATATTCCGCTAAGGTTGATTATCCGCATCACTAAAGGACTAAAAGTATTTTGTGCAATTACTATAAACACAATGAAAATAAAAACAGCGGCGGCTGTTAATAAACGCGGTTTATTCATGTTCAATCCTTATGTAACTATTGGACTTGTTCAATGACCTTATAGTTCTCTTCCAAATCGCAGCAAATGCTGTGTAAAACTCGCCGCATTTTGCTGTTTTTATCGTTAGTTATTCAAAACCTTTAGTTTTTGAATAACTCTATTAAACTTTTTCAATCTGATGTTCCCCAAGCAAGCCGGAAGGCTTAAGCATCAAAACTATTATCAGCATGATGAATGCAAAAGCATCGCGGTAACCGGTCAGCGAAGGCAGAAAAGCTATCGTCATAATTTCGATAAACCCGAGCAGAATGCCGCCTAACACTGCCCCATATATGTTTCCTATGCCGCCTATAACTGCGGTGATAAAGCATTTAAGGCCGGGTACCATCCCCATTGTGGGGTTAAGTTGAGGGTATTTTGTCGCCCACATAACACCGCCTATGGCGGCAAGCACGGAACCTGTTCCGAACGTGAACGAAACTATCTTGTCTACATCTATCGCCATAAGACGCGCTGCGGTGAGGTCTGTGGACAACGCCCGCATCGCCATTCCGATCTTTGTTTTATACACAATGAACAGCAGTACAGCAAGCAGAAAAGCAGTCAACACCGGTATTACAAGACTCACTGTTGAAAGGCTTACCGGCCCAAGCTTTACGGAATGGTCAAATATTTCTGGAATGGTAAAACCTTTCGGCCTGCCGCCAAAAATCATGATGGCTAGATTTTCCATCAGGAATGATGCCCCTATCGCGCTTATCATTATTGAAATTTTCGGGGACGAACGCAACGGCTTGTATGCGGTACGCTCAAGCACTATGCCAAAAAGCCCCGTAAGGCCGAGTGCGATGATAAAACCCGCCCACCATGGCACTAGAAAAAAAGTCGTACAGTAAAATGAAATGTACGCGCCGAGCATGACCACATCACCATGGGCAAAGTTGCTAAGTCTGAGTATCCCGTATACCATCGTATACCCAATGGCTATGAGCGCATAAAGGCTGCCAAGAGAGATGGCGTTAGAAATATGCTGTAAAAAAATGCTTCCGGTCATCATTACGGAACAACTATGGATTTGAACACGAATGCGCCGTCCTGAACTTCTTTTATGAACACGGGCTTTGTCGCGTCCCCGTTGGCATCAAGAGTTACCATTCCAGTTACGCCCTCAAAGCCGCGGGTAGCTGCTATAGCATCGCGTATAGCAGCGGGATCGGTTGAGCCGGCGCGTTTTATCGCATCGAGCGCAAGTATATAACCATCAAAGCCGAGCGCTGTTACTGCGGCTGGGGTTTTATTGTATTCGGCGGTATACTCGGCTAGAAATGTTTCGGCCACGCCATTGACCGCCACGCTAGGATCATAGAAGGATGAGAACACTGCCCCTTCAACACGGTCTGCTCCTATGTCCACGAATTCTGGTGTTTCCCATGTATCGCCACCTATAAACGGCGTAGTTATACCAATGTCCCGTGCCTGCTTGATCACAAGTGCGAATTCTGTAAAGTTGCCGGGCGCGAATATTACATCGGGATTAAGCGCCTTAAAATGCGTAAGTTGGGCGGAAAAGTCATGATCGCCGGTGTTGTAGTCTATTGTCATCAGGATTGAGTTTGGATTACTGGTTAATTCGATAAATTTGTCGCTAAAATATTTAGCGAGTCCCACGGAATAATCATTTGAAATTTCCCGCACAATGACGGCGTTTTTAGCGTTAAGTTCTTTGAACGCATAGTTCGCCATCACACTCCCCTGAAACGGATCTATGAAGCATACGCGAAAATACCAGTCATTCCCCACAGTAACAAGCGGATTTGTGCATGAAAGACCGATTACCGGGACACCGACATCTTTCGCAACCTCGCCGCCCGCTATCGAAAGCGGCGACCCCCACGATCCGAGTATGACCGGTACTTTGCTGCCGGTGATAAGACGCTGGACGGCGTTTGCCGCCTCTACCTTGTCAGACTTATTATCAACGATGGCAAGTTCCACTTTGTATGTTTTATCGCCCGTCGTAACTTCAGGATACAGCTTGTTCGCAAGTTTGATGCCTTCAAGTTCGATCACGCCACCGCCTGCGTTGGCTCCAGTCAGCGGTTCGAAAACGCCGATTTTGATAGTGTCTGATTGGGCGGGATTCTTTTTTGAACACCCCGTGGCAGCCAGCGCAACCACCGCCACCGCAGTTAAAGCTCTAAAAAAACGCTTCATAACATTCCCTTAACAGTGGACTTGCTAACAACCTGCGGCAACCGCTCAAATCTCACAAACGCTGTGCGGTACGCTGCGTGTTTTGCCGTTTTTAGTGTCAATTGCCTGAAAACTGATTTCTGGACAACTCATAAAATAGGCGGTTAACTGGCAATAGTCGAAACCGCCGCAATAAACTACAACTTTTTCTATTTTTATATACATCATGGATTTTTTCAAGCCCTGACTATATCGGTGAAAGGACAGCGTATACATCGACGGTCTACGCTCATTTATACATAGGTAACCTTCGCTGAAAGAACATTTTCGGCTGCTCACGCGAAACCCCAGTCCTCTGTTTCCCGCCGCGAATCACGCTAGCTATATTGCATTAATTCGTGTAATTCGCGGGGACTCTACTCCATAAGTTTTTTGTACTTTGCGGCTATGGACTTTGCTTTTTCAACGGCTAGACCGCTGTAACGGCATGGGTTTTCAAAAAAAGACAGGGCATCATTTTCGTCATTTATTATGCCAAGTTCCCGCATTTTAGCGCTTATACGCCGGAATACCGCGTCTTCACGCCGGAGAGCCTGTGAAAAACTTAAACTGTCCCGTTCCGCGGCAAGCGTTACGCGGCGTATTATTTCGTGGGCATCGCTTTCACCGCTTTCGGCCAGCAGGATGTAGGCCGGTTCGGCCATCACCCCCCCTGCAATACCGCCCCCCCCGCCGTTCAAATTGTGTAACAGCCGCTCACGGTCAACGGCAAGACTTTTGATGACAGCGCTCATGCGCGAAACGGCCATACAAAAACCACAAACATAGTCCGCTATAAAGCGCTGACTAGCGGAATTGGACAAGTCGCGCTGGTGTTCGCTGATCTGGTCCATGTAAAAACTTACCACGCGAGGCATAAACGCTTTCCATAGACTTTTTACGTGTTCGCTGTTCCAAGGATTGCGTTTTTGCGGCATGGTTGACGAGCCGACTTGCTCGCCGGAAAAACCCTCGCGCAGTTCCGCGATTTCGCTGCGCTGCAAGTGCCGCAGATCGTCCGCGAGGTTTGCTAGGATACCAAACGCGGTATTCATTTCAAGCAAAAGCCGCAGCAGGTACTCAGGCTCGACAAGCTGTGTCGAATGTTCCGATGGCTCAAGCCCCAGTTCAGCAAGATAAAATCGCTCAAGCGCCTCAGGATCAGGAGTAATCATGCTGACGGCATTGTACGCGCCCACCGCACCGGCAAGTTTGCCCTTTAACGCGCCGGCAAGCCGCTCAATCTCCAGTATCGACTTGCCAAGCCGCGAAACATACTCCGCCATAGCGAAACCCAGCGTGATAGGCACGGCGAATTGTCCATGAGTACGCCCCGCCTGCGGAGTTTCCGCCTCACGTCCAGCAAAATCGCAGAGCAATAGTTCCAATTTACGCAAGGCAGGCAGTGTAACAGCATCCGTTACCCCTTTCATGCGGTAAGCCAAGCTCGTATCCAGTATATCCACACTTGTTGCCCCCAAATGAACCAGCGGCTTGAATTCGTCCGGCATTTTTCTTTTAAGCGTGTTTACCAGAGCGCGTATATTGTGGTGGGTTTTCTCTTCCTCGTAATACACTTCATCCGGCGTAACTTCGCCGGCGGCTTGGTCAAGCTGCCGGCGCGACTCATCTGTAAGCCTGCCCCTTACACGCAAATGGGCGGATACCAGAGCGATCTCGGCCTTCAGACAGGCTTGTATCGCGGCATCTTCAGAAAGCCAGCCGCTCACCCCGTGAAACACTTCGCTCTCAGAAAGTGAGTATCTATGATCCAGCGGCGAAATATTTTGAAAAATTGAACGTTCCTGCGTCATAATAACCAAATTATATTACAACAATAAACCTACGCGCAACAGAGCGCATTGCCTAATAATTAATCTAGCCGAAAATGGACGGTTGTCCAGAAACAAAAACCTAAGGAAGCACTGATTAAATCGGGAATAAGTAGTAGGATGGGAAGCATGAAAACACAACAAATGTTTACTGACATAGAATACGGGAGGCGCAAACGCATAAGCCGCCGCCTTAGGGAA
>JAISZZ010000126.1 GCA_031284385.1 Treponema sp. | reverse complement strand
CATAAAGCTTTAAATGGTCAACTTTACCATCTTTGTAGTATAACGACAGGTATGGCTGCAGGCTATTTTGCTTGATTTTTATGATTTGCCCTTTAAGCGGCCCCTCCGTTCCGGTTGTCCGTGCAAACCACTCCAAAGGCAAGTAAAGCCTTTCGGTACCAACAACCTTCTTACGATACTCGGTTACATAACCTTTTGGATGCGAGTATATCTTCTCGATAGGGACGTTGAGAACATAAAATTCAGAATTTCCCACAATACTCGGAGTATCTTGCGCAAATACAGGCATAACAAAAAATACGCCTGAAAGCATGGTTAACAAAACACGTTCCATCTTATTCATAAAAGCCTCCTACCTATAGCGGGGGCGCTCGTCGCGGCGTGGACGATCGTAGCGCGGACGCTCCTGCCGATAAGGTTTATTCTCTGACGGCGGCGGCGCCCCGTCCGGATCAATAGCATCTATGTATGACAGGTTGAGCCTGCCCATCTTGTCAATTTCAAGAAGTTTTACCGGAATCTGCTGCCCTTCTTTGAGTACATCGGAAACCTGCGCGATATGTTGCCGTGAAAGTTTCGATATGTGAACGAGTCCTTCTTTTCCGGGCAGGATTTCGACAAACGCGCCGAATTCCATCAGCCGCATTACCTTGCCGTTGTAAATCTTGCCCGTCTCAGGATCGGCGACAATGCCCATAACCGCCTGTTTAGCTTCCTCAGCGGAGTGGGCGTTCCGGCCATATATCGTAACCGTACCGTCGTTATCCGTGTTGATGGTAACGCTGTACTGTTCGCTAAGCGCCTTGACGTTCTTACCGCCCGGCCCTATAAGTGCCCCGATTTTATCAACCTCAATTTTGAGAGTAACAATTTTCGGCGCGTACTCGCTTATCGTTTCAACCGGCTTGCTCAACGTTGCGTTCATTATTGAAAGTATATGAAGCCGTCCGCGTTTTGCCTGTTCAAGCGCCTTTGTCAGTATCTCAAGGCTGACACCAGCGATCTTTATGTCCATCTGAAAACCGGTGATGCCGTCCTCAGTACCGGCAACCTTAAAGTCCATGTCGCCAAGGTGATCCTCGTCGCCTAAAATGTCAGACAGCACGGCGTAACGCTCCCCGTCCGTGATAAGCCCCATCGCTATGCCGGCGACAGGCTTTTTCATCGGAACACCCGCGTGCAGCATGGAAAGCGTGCCGCCGCAGACGGAAGCCATTGACGATGAGCCGTTAGACTCCATTATCTCTGAAACTACGCGAATAGTGTAGGGAAAATCCGTTTTTGAAGGCACCATAGGCTCAAGCGAGCGGCGGGCCAGATGCCCATGCCCTATCTCGCGCCTGCCGGTGCCAAGCCGTCCAACTTCACCCACGGAATAGGGCGGAAAATTGTAGTGTAACAGAAAATTTTCACGTTTATCCCCCTCAATATCGTCAAACACCTGCTCGTCAAACACCGTTCCAAGCGTGGTAACGGCCAGAGATTGAGTTTCGCCGCGTGTAAACAGCGCCGAGCCATGAACGCGGGGCAGAATGCCGGCCTCGCAAGTTATGGGGCGAATGTCTTCGCAGCCGCGCCCGTCAACGCGCCTTCCCTTGTCAAGGATGGACGACCGGAGAATCTGATACTGCATATCCTCAAAAAGAGCGTCAAAAAGTTTCTGCTGGTCCGCATCTTCGAGCTGTCCGGCATACTTGGCGGCCAAATCAGCCTTTACCTTGTGAACCGCCTCGTACCTGCCCGCCTTTCCTTCGACAAAACAGGCCGCTTCGAGCAACGGATAGGCGGCGGAACGAATCGCCTCGGCATTTTGCAGCGTAACCGAACTAGGCGCAAGCGGCAGTTTTTCCTTGCCCGCCAATTTCCGCAATTCTTCCTGCATATCGCATAGTTCGACAATGACGGAGCGACCCAGTTCCATCGCTTTAAGCATCGCCGCCTCGTCCGTTTCTTTAGCGCCGCCCTCAACCATCGTGATACCGTCCCGCGTACCCGCGACTACGATTTCCAGCGTTGAGTTCTCAATCTGTTCATATGTGGGATTCACGACAAGCTCGCCGTCAACCTGACAAACCCTAACGCCCGCTACCGGGCCGTTAAACGGGATGTTTGAAATATGCACCGCCGCGGAGGCTGCGGCTATGGCCAGAATGTCAGGCGGGTTTACCATATCTGTAGAAATGGTTGTAGGCACAAGCTGAATCTCTCTGCCGAAACTCTTTTCAAACAGCGGGCGCATCGGACGGTCAATGAGACGGGAAACAAGAATTTCCTTGTCCTTTGGCCTGCTTTCACGTTTTATAAAACCGCCCGGAATCTTTCCTGCGGCATAATACTTTTCGTTATAATCCACCGTGAGGGGGACATAATCCAGACCTTCAACCGCGTCCGGCGACGTACAAACCGTCGCTATCACAACGGAGCCTTCACATTGGGCAAAAACAGCTCCTGCGGCCTGCCGTGCAATCCTGCCGGTCTCCAGCATTATTTCTTTACCGGCTATTGTTCGTGTTAATCTATGTGTCATTACTTCCTTAATTTGAGTTCTTTGATGAGCGACCTGTACTTTTCAAGATTTACACGCTGAATGTACTTCAAAACGCGACGGCGCTTCCCGACCAGGATCAATAAGCCGCGTTGACTTGATTTGTCCTTTTTGAATTGTTTGCAGTGTATCGTAAGCTGATTTATACGCTCAGTCAACAACGCAACTTGTACTTCCGTCGCGCCGGTATCTTTATCGTTTTTACCGAACTTGTTTACGATGGTAGTTACTGTTTCTTTGTTCAATGACATTATTGCCACCCCTATTAAAGCAACGCGCCGCCGGATAACCGCCGTACCGCTGCCATTTTAAAATAAGATTACAACGCAAACCAGCATGAGTGCGCTGGTAATCCATCATTACCTTGTTTGTCAAAGACTTTTCATGCCACGCCCCAAAAGCAAAGCCGCCAACTCGTAGTCGCCCGAAGCAAGCGCGTGGCGGATTCTGCTGGAACTGACGGGAAGGCCGTCTTCCATCACCGGCGGCAACACTTCGGCAGTGATTCCCATTGCCGAGGCAAGCCGTTTTACCGCCACCGCGTCCGTATCGTTCCGGTATCCGCAATGAAAATCCGATCCAATCACGATATAACGCATATTGACGGCGCGGGAAAGCCTTCCTATAAAAGTCCTTCCTGTTATTCTACTGAAATCTTCTGAAAAGTCAATCAGTATACAGGCGGCAAGTCCGGCATCCTCAAACAGTTCCAGTTTCCGTTCCAGACTAACAATATCCCCCGAATACGAATTTTTATGAAAAAATTGACGCGGACTCATGCGAAAAGTTACCGCTGCGCTCTTATAAGGGCTCGCAATAATTTTATCAAATAAAACCCTATGCCCCCTATGTACCCCATCAAACACGCCTATAGTTACCGCACTGCCCTCCGTCCACGCCTCGCCTTTCATTAAATTGTCCCAGCTAATAATATCCAAAGCTATTTTTCCTTGTTTTACTTTAATAGGGTTGTTCAAAAACTTTAATTCTGAGCAACCCTGCTCAAAAACGGCAAAACTCCGCACATTTTGCACAGCACTTACTGTAGCTTGTGAAAGAGCCAATAAGGGTTCTTGAACAAGTCCAATGTGAGTTCGATGAATATCCGTGAATTAGCACGGACTCAAAGTTAATCAGTGTTATCCTAAAAATATGCGTCATTTTTCGTTGTATTTTAAGGGGGCGCGGGAGGCGGGCGTGGATACCTCTGAAAACAACAAGAGCAGCGCTGATTTGAACAACTTCCGCTTAAAAAAGCAAAATGCGCGGTATCCACCCAATTCGTAATTCGCGGACAATCCCAAAATACGGTACTCCTTGTTATGGGAAGAATAGGCGGAGTCTTTTTTCATCTTCCGGTTTACCGAGCAGGCTGCCGATGATGAATAGCGCGAGGGCGACACCTATACCGGTTACTATTTGGTGGCTGCCCCCCGGTTTTAAGCGCAGCGCCATTGCCACGCAGTACGAAGCAACGCCGCCCGTCATAGCGAGAATCGCGCCGGTAGAGTTGGCTTTTTTCCAGAATAACCCTAACAGGAATGTCCAAAAAAACGCGCTCTGCAAGCCTCCAAAGGCAAATAAATTTATCCAGACAATAACGGATGGCGGTTTTATTGCGATCAGCATGGAAATCAGCCCGATAACAAAGGTTACAAGCATGGAAAGCCCGCGAAGTTGCCTCTCACTGACCGGAATGGAGCGGTTTTGACGGTGGCGTTGCCATAAATCTTTGATTATGGAGGAAGAAACGGTTATCAACAGAGAGGAAACCGTTGACATTGTGGCGGCGAGCGTGCCAATTATGGCAAAACCCGCGAGCAGGGGCGGTAATTTCTGGACTATCAGCATAGGCATTATCGAATCGGTTGTCTTGCCGGGCGGCAGTTCCGTTATCACACCGCTTGAAAGTACGCCCAACAGATGCATTCCCGCCATCATGATGCCGATGACAACAGTGCCGTACACAAGAGCGCGGTGCAAGGAACGACTGTCGCGGTAGCTTAGGTTTCGTACCAGCGATTGTGGCAAACCTAGCGTACAAACGCCGCAAAGCAGCCATTGGGACAGCAGAAACGGCACGGTAAGCCTCCCGTTTGATTGAATTTCTAACCGTGCAGGATCGGCGCTTACCTTTTCCATGATGGCTTTAAGGCCGCCGCCGGAATGTATTATGGCGAAAGCTATTACCCCCATGCCCAGCAGCATCATAACGGCGCATATCGTGTCGGTAAGCGCTACCCCGCGAAAACCGCCTACGGAAGTGTATACAACCACAACAAGGGCAAAAATCACAAGCCCAGCCTTGTAATCGACATTGGCCGCCGCCGCAAACAGCGTCGCCCCGCCCGAATACTGCGCCGCCATCATCGCCGTGAAGAAAACTATTACCACAACGGCGGAAATATTTGCCAGAGCCTCATGCGAATAACGCGCCCTGATTATATCAATAACTGTTACTGCGCCTGTAACTCTGCCGATTATGGCTATCTTTTTGCCTACGATACCCATAACCATCATTACGGAAACAATCTGTATTATGGAATAGTAGACCCAGCCAAAACCGTGTTCCCAAGCAAGCCCCGGTCCGCCTGAAAAACTTGAGACGGAACTGTATGTCGCCACAAATGTCATGGCAAACACAAAACCACCGAGGCTCCTCGATCCGATAAAATATTCATTTGAAAAATCGCCTGCAGCGTTCGTCTTGCGTCTAGCTAAAAAACCGGTGGCAAGCAACGCTGCGAGAAAAATAAATATGGGGGCAAGCGTAAGTATCGCGTTCATTGCTTAACGGCGTTTTCATCATCATCTGTCAGGCTGAAATTTTTGTATATTTTTTTTGACAAAAATACGGCAGCACATACAGAAAGTATCAGCGAGCCCGCGCAGCTTACCACAAACCAGCCCGGCATATAAAAAATTGTAAAATTAAATTTTTCCAGCGCAAACCCGCTTATCCACCAGAACGCGGCAATCAACGCTACTGCGGCTGCCGTAGCCGCCGCCTCTTTATTCATTTGCGTAAATTTTTCTTTATACGTCATATTTGATGATTATATTTAACATTCAAAAAATATTCAATCGAATTGTTGAATAACCTCATAGCTTCTTGAACAAGTCCAACATCTATCCATAAAACAGCCGGCTTTATGGATAGATGTTAGATATACTGGATGGTTACATATTTTGCGTATTTGTCTTCCAGTGTGGATGCTATTTTTTTTATCACGTTCCGCCTTATTTCAAGCTCAACCGGCATTGTAGGATCCTGATGAGCTTC
>JAISZZ010000118.1 GCA_031284385.1 Treponema sp. | reverse complement strand
AGGAGCAAGCTCATTTCATTACGCAAATGTGTCAACTTCGTTGACATTCGCATTAAAGTAGCACTGATTGCGTCAACTACGTTGACGAATGCGCACTCGCATAAATCAGTGCTTCCCTAACTTAATTCGCGGACCCATTTTTTGAGTGGGTGGATTGGGGGGTGGCGGAATACCGCATAAGCCCGCTTGCGGGCGGCGCGGTATGAAGACAGGGGGGACGGACGAAAAAGCGGCTATGCGCCGGAAAAGGTATGGAAATCGTCCCCCCTTCATGATTTTTGTATCTGGCGGCGAACCGGATGTATACACTATTGTGCCGAGACTTTCTCTACTTCCAGATTCATTTGATCGACTTTTCGTATAAACGGCAAATACACAAAGAAAGACAGCGCTAAAATGAGAGTCTGTAAAATTGCCACCCTTACTCCACCCACTATAAATCCTGAAATAACCGGCGGGGTCGTCCATGGCACCATTATCGCTCCAAACAGCGGAACAATCCCTGTGTACTGGCAAAAATACAGAATAATACTGGAAATAACCGGCATCATGACAAACGGAACGGCCATGATTGGGTTCAATACAACCGGAATTCCAAAAAGAATGGGTTCGTTTATGTTGAAAAAAGCGGGAATCAGCGTAAGTTTTCCAAGCTGCTTGTTTTGCATGGATTTTGCGAAGAACGAAATAAAAAGAACAATGCCGATAGTCATGCCGCCGCCGGTTACCGTCTGGAATTGATCCATGAATTGCTGGGTAACAATATGACCGCCGTTAGCGACAGTGAGCGGTATGCCGGAATCCAGAATTGCCTGATTTTCGAGCATATTGGCCTGTAAGATAGGTCCCATGACAGCGCCGGCTATCGAAGAACCATGTACGCCGAAAAACCATAAAAAAGGAACTGTTAACGCAAGCATTATCGCGCCCGGCAGACTGTCCGTCATACCTTGCAGCGGCATTTGAATAACCACATATATAGCTTCTATCGCCGTTATATGCCACAGGTTATTGAACACCATATAAACTATGACTGCTCCAAAAAACATGGTTAGCCCGGGAATGAGTCCGTTAAATGAATTAGCTATGCCCTCAGGTACGCCGTCCGGCAATTTTATGCGTATATTTTTTTTTATAAAAAAAACATACACACGTCCGGTAATCAAACCGATTAGAATGGCCGCTATGATACCTTTTCCACCGCACCATGATTTGTCGATAACGTCAAAAATATATGTTCCCGAATCGGTAACTACAAAACTTTCCTGTACTATCAAAAAACAAGCCAACGCGATGATACCAGCGTTAAGACCGCCGGCTACATTTTCAGTTTTGCAGTATTCAAAAGCAATTGCCGCAACAGCGACCAGAGCCATTATGCCGAAAGTAGCGCCGACAACCTGATTAAGTGGTCCAATAAGTTTTAACGCCGTTAATAAATTGACAACCGGCTTCCACGGAAAATTTGCCAGCAACAAAAATATTGAACCGATGATTGTCAACGGCATAATGTACAACATACCGTTTTTGAACGACTGAACTGTTTTAGTGTTTATAATTTTTAATAAATAAGGGACAACTTTTTGATTAAGAAAATCTTTCATATTTCCCCCTGTATTATGCCTGTGCCTGTTTTTTTAGATTAAGGGCAAAATCAAGCACTTTTTCGCCGTTCATCATGCCATAATCAACCATCGGAATAACGGCTAACGGGATTTTTGTGTCCTTCAACTTTGCCGTGGCATTCGCGCTTTCATAACCAATTTGCGGCCCTAACAAGACAACATCGGCCTCTCTAGCCTTGTTGTCAAACTCGCTGTATGGAAAAGCCGCTATTTCAGCGTCTATCCCCTTTTTCGCGGCAGTTTCTTGGATTTTTTTTACCAGCATACTGGTAGACATCCCCGCATTGCAAAACACTCTAATTTTGATTGCAGCCATCGTTACGCTCCTCTTGTGCCTGTCGGCACCTGTTTATATCTCCCGCGTTCAAAACGCCGGTTTTAAAGAGGGTACGGGCGGCAGTTCGTCCGCCTCCTCTCAAAAATGATAAATTTATCCTTGAGTTACGCTGAACAGGAAAAGATTTTATTGAATTATTGACCGACCGCGTATTCGGGTAAAGATATAAATTAAGTGCTGGGGGGGGGGGGGGGACATTTAGAAAAAACGACTTTTTTTACAGGTAAATTGAGAATCATATTTCCTCGCCGTTTGTTTCTATAACCTGTTTATACCAGTCAAACGACTGCTTTTTACTCCTGTTGAGCGTCCCTTTGCCGTCGTTGTTTTTGTCCACATATATGAAGCCATAGCGCTTTTTCATTTCGCCGGTACCGGCTGAAACGAGGTCTATACAACCCCACGGCGTATAGCCTATAATATCCACACCGTCTTCAACTATGGCTTTTTTCATCTCTTTTATATGCGCTGCAAGATATTCTATGCGGTACGAGTCTTTGATACTCCCGTCCGCTTCCACCTTGTCTACCGCGCCGATGCCGTTTTCTACAATAAAAAGCGGCATTTGATAGCGGTCATAAAACCAGTTGAGGCTGTAGCGAAGACCTTCAGGGTCTATCTGCCAGCCCCA
The DNA here is from genome assembly GCA_031284385.1 of Treponema sp. The sequence continues at coordinate 1,918 of JAISZZ010000118.1, read as the reverse complement.
TTCCGATGCTTTGACATAAGGGTTTTTAACAAGTTTTTTTTCATCGTAAATATAGCCGTCCGCCTTGTCATTATGTTTTGTAACGAAAGACATATAATAACTGAAACCTATGTAATCAACGCATCCTTCCTTCAAAATTTGAAAATCGGATGGGGTAATATCCAAGCTGATTTTTTTACGTTCCCAGTATTTTAAGATATATGGCGGATATTTGCCGCGTGCGTGGACATCAGTAAAAAACGCGGCGCGTTTGTGCATGGCTTCGACTGACATCATCATATCTTTTGGATCGCAGGAAAACGGATAAATCGGACACATCGCTATCATACAGCCAATACGAAAATCAGGATTTATTTTCCGTCCTTCTTTTATGGCCAAGGCGCTGGCGGCAAATTCGTAGTGCGCCGCCTGATACATGATTGCTTCGCGGTCTTCCCCCGCCTGATACCTGATGCCTGAATTGGTAAACGGTGCAAAATCACGGTTAAAATCGGCCTGATTGTTAATTTCGTTAAAAGTCATCCAGTATTTGACTTTATTTTTGTACCGCGTAAAACAAACTGAGGCAAACCGGACAAAAAAATCAATACATTTACGGTTTCGCCAGCCGCCGTACTTTGTTACTAAATGATATGGCATTTCAAAATGAGACAGCGTTATTACTGGTTGTATTCCGTATTTAAGACATTCATCAAATAAATTGTCGTAAAAAACAAGCCCCGCTTTGTTTGGCGAGTCTTCATCGCCTTTTGGAAAGATTCTTGTCCACGCAATCGATGTTCTAAAACATTTAAAACCCATCTGGGCAAACAGTGCAATATCTTCTTTGTAGTGGTGGTAAAAATCTATCGCCTCATGGTTTGGATAATTTTCGCCTTCAATAACACCGTCTGTAATTTTTCTTTCGATGCCGTTAGCGCCGCTCGTCATCACATCCGCAACGCTTACGCCTTTGCCGCCTTCTTGCCATCCACCTTCAAGTTGATGTGCCGCTACCGCCCCGCCCCATAAAAAATCTTTTGGAAACGCCGCCATATTCACCTCTTGCATATTATTATAAGAATATGCCGCTGACTGTCAAGGCGCAGTGAAACATCAAAAATGTTACCGAAAAAGAGTCATACCTCAAATTGAAAATGTTAACCCAAATTAAGGCAGACTATCCGGAAGCAACAGCTATCGGAGGCCAACATGGGGTTAACTATGCAAGAGAAAAAGGCAGTTACCAGGCAGATCTGTTCCCGCTGCTTAAAAGCCGGACGGGCGGTAAGCAGGGTATCAAGGTCGAAGTCCGCCGGGATGGGCGCAAAGGCGGTGATGAAACGCGGGAGGGCGGCGTTGGCCTGTTCCATGGTGGTAATGCCGTTCAGCTTGAACCAGACCGGCAGGCGGCTTTGCAGTGTCTCCCACAGGCGTTCAATACGTCCTTTGGACTGGGGGCTTCCGGCGGAGATAAGCTCGCATCCTAATGTTTCCGCGATATGGGCGAATTGGGTTTTGCCCACCGGACGCTTATGCCGAGTTTCCGTGCCGCCTATTGGCGTGCCAATAGGCGCGCCTACAGGCGCGCCCGCTTTGCCGTGTATGCCCCGTCCAGAGCGCCCTTAATAACCGCCAGCCGGGCAAGTTCTTTGCTGCCCATCATATATTTCATCTTCCTATTTTAGCCGAGGATGGTGAACTTATCACTTGTCAACAACAAAACATGAAATTTTACTTGACAATCGCTGGAACTGGGTTTAGAATAATTTCAGAAATATTGATACAATTTACAGAAATATATTGAAATATTGCAATAATTTGGAGGAAGGTATGAAAGTTGCGTATATGACAAATGCTTGGGGTTCCGTTATGGCTCATTGCGGGGCGGCGAACAATGTAAACGGCGCTTACTATGTGTCAACGGGCCCGGATGCCG
>JAISZZ010000160.1 GCA_031284385.1 Treponema sp. | reverse complement strand
TTGATTTCTTTTATATCTTTTGCGCTCTTAAACCTTTCATCAAAAGATGTGGCCGTGTCGCTCATAAACGCCAGCGGTATATACCGGATGTCGGAAGAACTTCTGGTTAAAACGAGACTAGAACTCGGTCTTGATAAGCCTTTTCTCACGCGGTACTGGAAGTGGTTAAAGAACTGCGCTTCCTTTGATTTTGGCGATTCGTATGTGTATAAAAAACCGGTGATGGATATAATCGGCCCTGGTTTCATAAACACCCTGCAACTGGCGATGGCGGGAATAGGGCTCATCATTCCCCTTTCCCTGATTTTGGGAATCCTGTGCGCGAAATTTGAGGGAAGTTTTTTTGACCGTATGATCCGGTGTCTTATGTTTCTGCTGAACGCGATGCCGGCCTATTGGATCGGCGCGCTGCTGATATGGGGCATTGCGGTTAAGCTCAATCTTTTACCCACCAGCGGCAAAGAAGGGCCGGCAAGTTTTGTGCTGCCCGTCATCGTGCTGTCCTTGAGTCATTTTAGTTACTACCTGCGGCTTATCCGGGCGGATATGCTTCAGAATTCCCATGAGGATTATATACGGTACGGCAGGGCCTGCGGCCTTAAAGAACAGGTTTTGGCCCGTCATAGCCTGAAGAATTCCCTGCAAACCGCGCTCTCCGCGTTCTTTCTCGGCATACCCGGACTGCTTGCGGGGACGGTAGTTGTTGAAAATGTATTCGCTTGGCCGGGAATAGGACGAATATGTGTAACGGCGATTTTTAGTCAGGATATACCGGTTATTCAGGCATATATACTGATTCTTGCCCTCTGCTTTACCGGTTTTAATTTGTTTGCGGATGTGATTAACGCCGCGATAAATCCTCGTTTGCGGGAGGCTTAAAGCATGAAAATCATCGGAAAGATACTTAAAAACCGGGGCGCTCTGTTCAGCGGAATCATCATGCTCGTTATCATAATAACCGGAATCTTCGCTCCGTTGATCGCGCCTCGGGATCCGGTAGAAATGGATGTTACTCAGCGGTTTTTACCGGCGTCATGGGAATACCCGCTGGGAACGGATCATTTGGGCCGGTGCGTACTTTCACGGCTTATTTTCGGCATAAGGCCAAGCGTGCTGATGGTTATGGCCGCCCTGATAATAACGGTGATAATCGGCACGATGCTCGGTTTTATCGCCGGATTTTCAGGCGGCAAGACTGACGAGATAATCATGCGCCTTTGCGATATTATTCTTTCGTTTCCCGGCGAGGTTATGACTTTGGCGGTAATAGGCTTTTTGGGTACCGGTATGGGAAACATACTTTTAGCCTGCGTACTGCTGCGCTGGGCATGGTATACAAGGGTTATCAGAACCGTCGTTATGAAATACAGCTCGATGAATTATATTTATTTTTCAAAAGTCATAGGATACAGCGGCGCCGATATTCTCATAAAACATATACTGCCGGTTACATTTCCTGAAATTATGATCATATCCAGCGCCAGTATGTGTTCCATGATATTAACCGTAACGGGTTTTTCATTTCTTGGACTCGGCATTAAGCCGCCAATGCCTGAATGGGGGATGATGCTGAACGAGGCCAAGGATGTGATGCTGACCCGCCCGGGCCTTATGCTGCCTCCGGGATTGGCGGTAATGCTGGTTACCGCTTCGTCCGGTTTTTTCAGCGATTCCCTACGGGACGCGCTGGATATAAAATACGAAAGAAAAAGTTCTGATGAAAAATTATTTGGCGGCATGAACTTTTTAAACAACTTTATAAAAAAAATAAGGAGAAATCCATGAATCTGCTTGAAGTAAAAAATTTAAATGTGGTGGATGTCAAAACAGGTAAAGCGGTAGTAAAAAATATTTCATTCAATTTGAAAAACGATTCCTGCCTTGCCATTGCCGGAGAAAGCGGATCCGGCAAGTCGGTAACGTGTAAATCCATCATGGGCATAAACGCGCGCAATCTTACGCCTTCCGGCAGCATAATCTTTAACGGAAAGGAACTGCTTAAAATGCCGGCGGCTGATCTGCGAAAGATCCGTGGTAGACATATTGCGATTATTATGCAGAATGCAATGAACTGTTTTGATCCTTCCTGTACTGTCGGAGTATTTATCGGTGAAGTGATGAAAGAGCATTTTGGATTTGACAGGAAAAAAACCTTCGGCGTTATGGAAGAAATATGTAATTCCCTCATGCTCCATGACGTTTCAAATATTTTTTATAAATACCCCCATCAGCTTTCAGGGGGAATGTTACAAAGAATAATGACCGCCTTAAGCCTAGCCCTAAAACCGGAGCTTATCATCGCAGATGAACCGACTACTGCGCTGGATCAGATTGTTCAGGTGGAACTCATAGGGCAGCTGCTTAAAATCCGCGCGGAGACAGGAACAGCGATGATATTCGTTTCTCATGATTTGGGTGTTGTAAAAAAAATATCCGATACCATTCTTATTATGAAAGACGGCCTTGCGCTTGAATACGGAACTACTGCGGGCATATTTTCAAACCCGCAAAATGACTATACGCGGTATTTGGTTACGTCAAGAAAAGCTCTGGGCAGCAGATTCAGGGAATTGTTCAGGGAGGCGGTATAGTGCTTTCTGTGGAGCGTGTTTTTAAAACCTATCATGCAGGCGGAATGTTTTCGCGGAAGCGTCGTCAGATTCTTAAAGGCATATCCTTTACCCTTGCGAAAGGAGAATGTCTCGGTATTATCGGAGAAAGCGGTGGCGGAAAATCAACGCTTTCACGGCTTATTTTGGGCATAGAAAAACCCGATTCCGGAGCGGTACTGTATTATGGCAAAAATGTTCTGGATACAAAAGTAAGGCGCGGAAAGGTAAGCGTTGTTTTTCAGGATTATACATCGTCATTTAATCCAAACTATACGGTTTATGACGCGCTTATAGAACCTTTAACGATGATGGAAAAGGCATATCTCCGGAAACTCAGGCGGCAGGCCGTATTTCTGCTTGAACAGGCGGGTCTTAACGAAAGCTATCTTGTAAAATATCCGCATGAACTGTCCGGCGGGGAGGCGCAGCGGGTCTGCATCGCCAGAGCCGCGGCCACTCGGCCTGAACTGCTCATACTGGATGAGGCGGTAAGTTCAATCGACGTATCGGCGCAGGTACAGATTCTCGATCTGTTTTATCAACTCAAGAAGGAACTGAACATGAGTTATATTTTCATCACCCATGACATAGAAGCAGCGGTCTATATATGCGACCGGCTGCTGTTTTTGCGGGACGGGCAAATTGTTGAAGAAACGCCGGTTACGGAATTGAGCCGTGTACGCAGCGAATACGCGAAGAAACTACTGAACTCGGTAATTTCGATCTGATGGGGTTGAGAGAGGGTTAAACAGGCTGTCCTGTTTTTATAAAAGAATTATTTTTGGAGGTTTGTATGAAAAAGAAATGGATGACAGGCATTGTTTTTGTCATTGCGGGAATTTTGGCGTTGAGCTGCGTAAAAAGCGGCAAATCAAAAGCGGGTACGGAAGACATTCAAATAAAAAAAGAATTGGTCTATGCCGCGCCGGATGAGATGGGAGATATTAACATTCATCTATACGCCGGAGATATGACCGTTCAGGACATGATTTACGAGCCTCTGGTTGACAACACAAACGAAGGGATTAAACCTGCGCTGGCGGAAAGCTGGGATATTTCTCCCGATGGAAAAGAATATATTTTTCATTTAAGAAAGGGAGTCAAATTCCACGATGGAGAGCCTTTTAACGCGACAGCGGTAAAACTTAATTTTGACGCGATATTGGATAACAAGGAACGGCATGGCTGGATGAGTCTGACCGGTAAAATAAAAAGTTACGAAGTGCAGGATGAATATACGTTTAAGATGGTTCTATCCGAAGCCTATTATCCCGCGCTTATTGAATTGGGATTAACCAGACCTTTCCGCTTTGCCGCGCCCGGAGATTTTATTGACGGAGGAACAAAAGATGGCGTTAAAGGATATTCGGGAACAGGGGCATGGATATTAAAAGAGCATATACCAGATGAATACGCGGTTTTCGAGGCAAACCCTGATTATTGGAAGGGAAAACCGGAAATCGAAAAACTTACAAGAAAGGTGCTGCCCATTGGCGTTACTACTATACTCGCGCTGGAAAAAGGTGAAGTTGACATTTTATTTACAAACCAGGGCGCCAATATGTTTGATACCGATGCTCTAAATCAGATTGCCGCGATGAAGAAATATCAGATCGTAAACAGCAGCGCGATTGTAACAAAAATGCTGCTTGCCAATACCGGCAATGTTTCTTCTCCGGTAAGTGATGAAAATGTACGCCTTGCCGTGTGGTATGCCATTGACCGGAATGTTATTGCGGAAAAAATTACGAATCGTATGGATATACCCGCGGATACGCTTTTTGCAAAGAGCGTTCCATACTGTAATATTCCGCAGGAGAAACGTCCTTATGATTTAGAAAAAGCGAAAGAGCTTCTTGAAGACTCAGGCTGGAAGACGGACGCCAGTTACAGAAGCAAAGACGGTAGGCCGCTTGAAATTACCCTGAACTATACGCTTTCCAAGGCGGGTGAAAAAGCTATCTGCGAATATATTCAAAGTCAGTGTCAAAAAATAGGATTAAAAGTTAATGTTGAGGGCGTTGACAGGGTTATCGCGGTTAGAACCTCCCCTGGTTTTGATATAGTTTTGGATTATACCTGGGGAGCGCCCTACGATCCACAAAGTACCTTATCCGCTTTTCATGGGGCAAACAGTTATAAAATCCCCACGTCCGGCATGAAAAATATTGATGTGATTCTAAAAAATATAGATTCCGCCCTGGTAGAATTTGATGAAACAAAACGGAAGGAGTTTTATACATACGTTCTTACCGAAATTCACAATCAGGCTTCTTTTATACCGGTTACCTATGGTTCCTTGATGATTGTGGCCCCGGTTTACCTTGAAAACATCGGTTTTAACCAGTCTCAGTACGAGATACCTTTTGATAGGTTTACCTACAAAAAATGACTTTGTTTAAAAACGGCATATTTTTTAGGAGTTTTTCGTGTTTGCGTATATCATGAAAAGAATACTGATAGCGATTCCATTGTTTGCGCTTATCTCTTTTATATCATTTGCCCTTACGAATCATACTCAAAAAGATATTGCCGTTTCCGTACTCTATTCCAGCGGGATACCGGAAATAACAGATGAAATGCTTGAAAAAACAATGACGGAACTCAGCCTTGATAAGCCTTTTTTTACACGGTACTGGAACTGGATAAAAGGCTGCGCGTCATTTGATTTTGGCAATTCATACATTTATAAGAGACCGGTCGGAGATATTATAATTCCAAGTTTTATAAATACAATACAATTGGCGCTGGCGGCGATAGTCGTAATCGTCATGCTGTCATTGGCTTTTGGCGTACTCTGCGCAAAATATGCAGGCGGTTTTTTTGACCGTATAATCCGCGGCGTTATGTTTATTCTGAACGCGATGCCGGCCTACTGGATCGGCACGCTTCTTATGTGGGGAATCTCAGTTAAATTGAATCTTCTGCCCACAAGCGGCAAAGAGGGACCTGAGAGTTTTATACTGCCGGTATTCATTTTAAGCGTCAGTTATTTTAGTTACTATCTGCGCCTTATACGCGGAGAGATGATTCAAATAGAACATGAGAATTATATACTGTACGGTAGATGCTGCGGACTTAAAGAAAAGGTATTGATAAAACATATACTCAAGAATTCACTGCAAACCACGGTTTCCGCGTTCTTTCTTGCCATACCAAACCTTTTGGCGGGAACGGTAGTTGTGGAAAATGTATTTGCCTGGCCGGGCATTGGACGTACCTGCGTTCTGGCTATTTTTAGGCATGATATTCCTGTTATTCAGGCTTATGTATTGATCCTTGCGGTTTCGTTTGTAAGTTTTAATCTATTTGCTGATATTATCAACGCGGCGATAAACCCGCGCCTACGCGAAAGTTGATTTAGAAGGAGTTTTTATAATGAATTATTTGACACAAACACAAAGACGATGGAATGAAGCGTCGCAAAGGTACAGTGCGACTGTAAACAACGAACTTGCCGCGAAGGAACGGCAGGCGTGGACGGTGATCATACAAAGAAATGTTCCCCGCGAAGGTCCGCTTGAAGTGCTGGATATAGGAACAGGCCCCGGATTTTTCGCTATCATCCTATCCCACGCGGGGCATAAAGTTACCGCGATAGATTGTACGCCAAAAATGCTTGAACAGGCAAAAATCAACGTCCAAAAAGAGAATGTCGATCCCGCGCTGCTGCTCATGGACAGTCACGAACTTGATTTTGCCGATGATACATTTGATTTAATTGTAAATCGAAATGTTACGTGGACGCTGTACGAACCGGAAAGGGCATACAAAGAATGGAAACGTGTGCTTAAGACCGGCGGAAAACTTTTAATTTTTGACGCCCCCTGGTATATGAATCTATTTGATGAAGAAACGGGAATCGCTTATCGACAAAAAATACGGGAGTATTATGAACAGTACGGTAGGCTGCCGGAAAGACCGGTTATGCATAAACTGGAAGACTATTGGATGCGCCTCCCGCTGGTTGGAGTTCCCCGTCCCCAGTGGGACAAAGCCGCGCTTATGCGGCTCAGGTTTACCCGTATTCACATTGAACATACTATTAACCGCGAAGTATCAACGGACAACCCCATACAGGATATATACGATTTAACGCCCATGTTTATGGTATCCGCGGTAAAAGGAACGCCTGCGGAAGAACAGGCCGGTTTAATTTCCCGCTATTGGGACGGCTTTGCCCCGGAGTTTGCCGCTTCATGTATCGAGGGGCTTAATTCCAATAAAGCGGAACACTACCTGGAAATAATAAGGCCGTGTTTACCGCCCCAAAAACCGCTGAAGATTCTGGACGCTGGTACAGGCGCGGGGTTTATGGCATTCATTCTAGCAAAAGAAGGTCATCAAGTTACTGGTGTTGATTTTAGCCCCGTGATGCTTGAGGAAGCGGAATATATAAAAAATAGAACCGGCCTTGACGTACATTTTCAATTATCCAATACGGATACCTTACCGTTTGAAAATGAAACCTTTGATTTGGTAATATCGCGGAATACTACATGGCTTATGCAGAATCCCAAAATAACGTTTACTGAATGGCGGCGGGTGTTAAAAAAAGAGGGCATACTGATTTACTTTGACGCTGCCTGGTATAACTATCTTTTTTATGATGATGAAAAAGAACGCTTCCTGCATCTGCGTTCACAGGCGCGTGAAAAAGG
>JAISZZ010000159.1 GCA_031284385.1 Treponema sp. | reverse complement strand
AGGTTTTTCATCATCGCTATGAGTCCGATAACCGTACCCAGCATACCAAAACCCGGAGCAAGCGCCGCCCACATATTCAAACCGCCTATTTTTGAAGCGTGCCTGTCCTGCATCTGACTCACTTCGATTTCCAGTAAATCACGCACAATCGCAGCGTCCGTGCCGTCAACCACGAGCCGCAGCCCCTTCTTCATAAACTCGTCCTCAAGGTCTTCAAGCTCCTCTTCGAGAGCCAAGAGTCCCTCGCGGCGGGCTTTGTCCGAAAAAGCCATCAACTTGGTAACAATCCCTTTTTCACCGAAATTCGGCACGGAAAACGCCAATCCCATGACTTTGAATATGCCTACGGCATCACCAATCGAGGATGATGCCATCAGACAGAACCATGAACCTAAAACAACAATTAGAAGGGACGGTAAGTCGGCGTAAGTCCCCATACCCGAACCGCCAGAGACAACACCCAGTATCATCATGGCTAACGCGCCAACGACACCGATAAGCGAGCCTAAATCCATAACCTACAGCCTGCCTTCATTCCTCATTCTTGAAACCGCCTATGCGTTTCCGGTAGCCAACGATTCTGTCGATTACTTCCACCGGTTTTTCACGCACAACAACGATTTTACCGGACAACATTAACAATGTCGTGTCGGGTTTACTTTCCATAGTTTCTATTTGATGAGGATTGATATAATATTTCACGCCATCCAAACGGGTTACTTCTATCATATATAATCCTTGCCGTAAAAAATATTATGTATATTTTCTCTGCCGGGCAGACGGGCAGCAAAATTCGAATCAACGCTGATAATGCTATGTATGCCTGTTTTTTCCGCAGCGAGAACCAGTGTAGCATCGGTGAAATCAACCGGCATATCCGAATATTTTTGTATAAGCTGAATTATGCGCGAGGCGCAGCCGCGCTCCACATCACAAAGCGCCACGCCTTTTTTTAGTATCCATTCAAAAAAATCTATCTGCGCCCCGGCATTAAAATTCAGAATACTCGAAACTTCCGTAAGCACTGCCGCAGTGCTTACAAATTTGTACTGCCCCTTGGACAAAAAATCTTTTACCGCTTCGTGATACTTATCATCCCTGTCAAACAAAGCTATCAGGGGGCCGGCGTCAACAAGAACTGTATTTAGCAAGAATCTTTCCTTTCAACAGTTCTTTGTAACCGGCGGACAGGCATCCATTGCCCGCGCTTTGCGCCGCACCGCCTGAATTACTGCCGAAACGCCCGAAATAATTTTTACCCAGCTCAAAAGAATCGTACTCCTCTTCCCGTTTAAAAAATTGTTCCAGAGCCGCTAGAATCACGGCGGATTTAGATTGATTTCTTGCTTTTGCAAACGAGAAAATTTTTTGTTCCACCTCCGCGGGCAACCTTAAACTAGTCATATTCACCTTTTATTACAAACCGTAATACGTTATCTCCTAAATGTCAAGCGCCATTTACCGTTTCAGCGTTAAAACTTCTTGTAAAAGTTGATCGGCAGTCTGTATAGTACGGCTGTTGGCCTGGAAACCGCGCTGTGTAACGATCATGTCGGTAAATTCGGCGGCCATATCCACGTTTGACATTTCCAGCGTGCCGGAGATAATTTTGCCTTTTCCCGCTATGCCGGACGGTCCTATGTTGGCGTTGCCGGAATTGCTGGAAACAACGAAGGCCGTATCACCGTTCTTTTCGAGACCGCCCTGATTCGTAAATGTGGCAAGCGCGATTTGCGCGATTGTACGATTTGTTCCGTTGGAATAAACGCCGGTTATCACGCCGCTCTGGTCAATCTTGAAACTTTCCAGATAACCCATCGTGTAACCATCCTGAGTTACCGCCTTAGACGAGCTTGACTCGGCAAACTGGGTAAGGGCGCGGGTAAATCCGCCCACATTCCCCATATCCAGCGTAAAAAGCTGGCGTACTGGCGCTCCGTCCGCGCCCGGATCGGCGGCGGGAACATCGTAGGCCACGTTCATCACGACCTGACCGCCCGCATCCCCGCCTGAAACGTTGCCATCCGCATCCACCGCGCTTACGATTGTGCCGTTGTTGTCAAAGTTTACCGTGTAAACCGCAGCCCCTCCCGCCGCTGGCGCGGCATCGCCAAGCCCAGCCGACGTATTCGTGGGCGCTTCCGCCTGCGGATCTACCGCTACGGCTACAGTCCAACTGTTAGCGGTATCCGGCACACGGGTAAATGTGGTTTGCAGGATATGTATCTGGCCAAACGTATCGTAAATTTCGATTTGAGTATTCCAAGTTCCCTGCCGTATCGCCGCCTCGTCCGCGCCTTCTGGTATGAACGGAGTCCGTTTGTCCAGGTTACAGGCAAATTCGATGTTAGTTGTGGCGCGGGCAGGATCCTTGCCGCCCACAGGAATCGTGAGGTCGCCGGCATTGCGTGATACCTCAAGAAGGGCAACTCCGTCTACAGTCTCCGCCATCCAGCCTTGAACCTTCATGCCATTGGCGGGGTTCACCAGAGTCCCTTCGTTATCCAGCCCAAAAGCGCCCGCCCGTGTGTATAGTTGATTGTTTCCTTCGGCCAGCACAAAGAACCCCTGACCCATGATGGCCAGATCGGTGCCGTTTCCCGTAGATTGCAGGGAACCCTGCGTATGTATCGTATCGATGGAAGCTATCGACATACCAAGTCCGACTTCTTTCGGATTCACGCCGCCGATTTCTTCCGTTGGCCGCGCCGCGCCTTGAAGCTGCTGGTACAGCATATCTTGAAAGTTCACGCGCCCTTTCTTAAAACCGGTTGTATTGATATTGGCAATGTTATTGCCGACAACATCCATTCTAGTTTGATGATTCTGCAAACCGGAAACACCGGAAAATAATGATCGCATCATAAAGCGTTACCTCTATTCTTCAAAAATTTTTGTTACCTGACTCCACTGGTAATAGTTTCCATTTACCAGCACCTGTGGAGAGCCGCCGCGAGTTACTGCCTTTACAGTACCCTGAATCGTATTATCGCCTTCCATGATTTCCACCGATTTCCCGATAGATGAGTTAGCTTCGCTGCCGGTGATAATCTCCGCGAGCCGTGAAAAATCACTTGCCATATTTGTCATCTGTTCAAGCGATGAAAACTGCGCCATCTGCGCTATGAATTCTTTATCCTCCATAGGCGCGGTAGGATCCTGATACGAAAGCTGCGTAACCAAAAGTTTGAGGAAATCATCTCTGCCCAAACCCTGACTCTTGACCTTGCCCTCGTTAATTTTCGCGTTGAATTCGTTGACAAGATTATTTGTCGCCGACATTTCCCGTGCGCTCAAACTACTGTTTATATCCATTAAAAACTCCTAAACCAAGACATTTATCTGTTTTGCCGAATAAGCCGCGCCAAAGTACGCGCTTTTTCCGGCGGTATCATCATAGCGAGACGACGCGGTTTTAGTTGAAATCCTTTCGCCGCCTGTCCGCCATTCGCCTTCGCTGCCCCGCGGTTCGTCATGTTCCGCAAGCTCAAGGCTAAGGCTTGCGCCGTCAAAGCCTTCGCCACGGAAAGTCTGTTCCAGCGACTCCATCTCATGTTCAAATGCCCGCAGAGCCTCGCCGCTTTCCACTACGATTTTTCCCGTAATTTTGTTTTCGGTCATTTCAAGGTGTATCTTGACCTTGCCAAGCGACTCCGGTTTGAGGGAAAGCCGTATAGTCCCCTCGCCGCCTTCGCGGAGCAGCACCTGAGCCTGCCGCACGATGTCGCTGTTCAGATTTTGCTGAAGTTCGCGGGTAAGGAAGGTCTCAAACGAAGCTGCCGGTTTAGCGCCATCCATGCCGTTAAAAGCGCTCCGCTCGCCTGACGCGCTTCGGCTCTCGCCGCGAAGGTTCACCGTGATTTCCGCTTCGGGGGCGGCACTTACCCGCCGTGGTTCCGCCGCATCCGAGACCCGCGTAACGTCTGCGCCACCTAAACCCGCCGCGTCAAGCCGCTCACTCGCCGTATGCTTCCTAACACGTTCGGACGGAGATTTCTTTTCACCATCCGCCGGAGCGCCGCCGTTTTTTTCTTTTGAGTGAAGCGCGGCGGCTCGGGATACCGCATCGGCAGCGCCCAACGCCGCAACCGCCCCGGCATTTGCTCCATCAAGAGACGCTGCATTTGATGCGACATTTGATGCGGCGACGTTCTTGCCGGCGTTTTTTTTGCCGGCGGCCACATTTTCGCCCTCTTCCCCGATATGGATGCCGCCGGCAAGACGCTCGCCAAGCTCTGACATTTTTTCGTCAACGCGGAGGCCGCCATCCGTATCGGTTGTGCCCGCGTCAAATGCTCCCGACTCGGGCAGCTTGACACCGCTCTCCTCTTTTGCCGTGCTTTCAGCGTTCACTCGGCGGCCTGCCGGCAACGTCTCATTGGATTCGTCTACCGCGGCATTTTTTTCGACAGAGATACCGCCGCCCGCCGCGTCCTTGCCGTCCGTTTCCGGGGCAGCTTCCGCCAAACGCGGATACGGTACGGCATCATCCGCCAAAACTTCGTCCGCCGCGCCGCCATCAGCATCTCCGGCCTTTACGCCCGCCGCCACCCCGTTTTTCGCCGCCTGCAAAAGATTTTCACTGACAGCGGCCTCTACAACGGCTTCCTCATATTCTTCCTCATCCTCAGTCCAGCCGGATGAAATTTCTGCGGCGGACGGCTCTTCGTCCCTGACAATAAATTCGTTCCTGTCTGCCGCCGTTTGGTCCAGAGCCGCCAGATATTCTGAGAATTTTGGATTATTTGATGGTTCCGCCGTCATGTTAGGCGTGTCTGGAAATGGCTCCGCCCTGTACGCGGCGGACATATCCACCGCCGCTGTTAAAAAATCAGACGGACTAAATAGGGCTTGACTCAACACTGCCCTGCCTCCTCAAGAATGACAATCCGTGTTCATTTGGATTACCGGAGCCGTTCCGTCAGCTTCCGCGAATGTCTC
>JAISZZ010000041.1 GCA_031284385.1 Treponema sp. | reverse complement strand
TACCGGATCATAGCGCCATATAACACGGTGAGCGCCTATAATACCGGAAAGCGCCTTAAAAGTGTCGATGCGCCGCCGCAACTGCGGCAGATTAACTTCAATATAGTTATTGTACGGATTAAGCGTAAAATGAAAGTAGTAATGGTAATTATCTAATAAACTCAACTTATCAAGCATGGGATATGGATTTTTTGTCCAGAATACAAAAGCATCTACATCATCAGGACGCAGCGGTATATAACGTATAAGCTTGATATTAAATGGGCTTACAACTTCGACATACCCTTCACTCAAACGGCTAAAAAACCACTCCGCAAAGTATGCCGGAACATCGGTACGTCTGCTAACGCTTATTATCATGCCTAAAATACGCCCTCGTAACCAATGGAAAATGACAGCGCCTGCCGGCTTGTAGTAAACGGAACGTAATCATCTGTTACGCCATGCAGCGGGTTTAAATCATATTTAAAATTACATTTGAAAAAAACGCCGCCGTTTATTTTTTCAATCGCGCAAATAAATTTAACATCACTTTCAAAACCGCAAAGTATTACGCTTGTTATATTATATGATTCTGTAAATGTTGGATCGGTAAAAACTTTAGCTTCCTGGTGATATTCCATATTTCCAAGCGGTATCGAGATGTATAAACCCGCCGCGGGTCTAATAGTGAATTTATCCGACAGTTTTAGCGGCATTGAAACAAGAATGGGTATATCTAATGAAGAATATGCGTAATATCTTTGAAATTTTGCATTTTCTATATTGTGATCAAGAAGCGTTATAACTGTTTCATTTCTGTTGCCTAAACAAAAATCGATTCCGGTTTCAATAAAAATATTATTTACGCCTACGCCGCTATGCAGTGAAAATATACCGCCATACCCTAAAAGCCCTTCTTGGTCAGCCTTGTAACTTGTTCCATTGTTAAGGATCAAATGACCGGAAATAATTCCGCTGTCTGTCTGCGACGAACTAATCAAAAGCCCAGCATCCAAACTCCAAAAAAAATTGGTTTCCGCCATCAACAAATTTGCGCTCAACAATAAACCATTAATTAAACATATTTTTTTTACCAGCACATCCATCCTCAACTATTAGTTTAACAGGCAAAACGGCAATAATCTACGATAACGTTTGAAAACAACTGCGCCAACGGCTAATCCGGCAGTTTTTCGTAAAAAGTTAGCAGCCGGCTGCCAGTATCGAACAATTCGGGCTGGAAAATGGCCGCCGTGTCTTCAAACTTCACATCTATCTTGGCGCCATTCATGTAGTAACCGGAGGCAAGTACATAAATCCAGCCGTTCCTGAAAGATTTAAAACCGGAAAATAGCGGACTTTCCGCCAAAAGCGCGGTTTTATCCGGCGTGTACTGTATCATTGAATTGTAAATCAGTATGTCCGCATCACGCGCTTTGATAAAAAATTCTTCAGGAGTAATACGCAATGTCCCACCGCCGGTTCCTTCTTCCAAAAAATAGCGTCCGCCTGCCTTGCGGTATTCGCGGGCCGTAACCGAATCGCCGCCCTGAGTGTAAACTACGCCGTCATAAACACTGCCGCAGGCGACAAGCGGCCTTTTGTCCGCCGGAATATCCGCCGTAAGTTTTACCAGTTCATCAAGCCTCTCAGTATGTTTATTGAAAACGGCATCCGCTTCCGCGTCTTTGTTGTAAAAAGCGGCTATGAATTTGATCCACTCAAGCGATGCGTAGTTTGAATCTTACAGCCATTCGCCAATCACGACATAGTTAAGGCCGGCCTCGTCAAACTGAGTAAAAATATCACTCGCGCCCGGACTCACGATACCAGCAAAAATTATGTCCGGCTGCAGGCTGATTACCGCCTCAATATCCATCGCACCCCATGTATTCTGAACTATGTACTGTATCTTGCCGCTTCGCAGTCCTTCCGCGACGGGTTTTATAACCCATTGTTCCGCCGGTATAGTAACCGCCGCCACGCTGTCGTAAAGACTTTCATCGCCCAGCGCGTCCAATAGGCCAATCTGCGTAGTTGACATAAAGAGCGCCCTTTTTACCGGCGAGCGCACGATTAACTCCGCGTCCAGTCCCGGCGCTTCTACGCCGTCCGGCACGATAAGGCAGCGTCTTTCATCGTAATCCGTTACAAGTTTTACGCCGTCCGGCAACTGCTCAATGTTGAAATGTTTTGCATAGCGCACTGCAAGGCGCATTGCACGACTGCCCGAATCCTCCACGCCGACATTTTCCGCTGCCTGCTTTTTCGCACACCCCACGCATAGCGGGAATATAATCAGCAGGGTCAGGCATATCGCACTCTCATAAACAGTTATTTGTCCTCGTTTTTTCATTATTCCGGCCTCCCGGCAGATTAGATTTATTCGATAACCCGTGTCGCCAACTTATGTTGGCGCGACCAACTATGTTGGCGCGACTAACTATGTTGGCGCGACCGCAAGTTAATCAGCATTCATTTTGATTTTGCGTTTTTTGCCGCAAGACGCGATAAAAACAGCAGGATGATGTAAACAAGAATTAAACAGGCAATTACTGTAAATATGACGGATACTATCAGAGTATCAGGCAGAATATGGCGGGAAAATTCAGATATGTAACCGGTTATATTCTCCGAATTCAAAAAAACCTCGAAAGCCAGTATGCCTCGAAAAAGCAAAAATCCAAAAAACATATTTGCAAGCGGCCAGTTACCGGACTCAACGGCAAGACTCAACGAAACCAACAGCAGTGTCAACGCCAGTATCCACGCAAAAAACGGCATATACCCCTCGCCGAAACGTTTTAAGATATGCCGCCCGCTCATGTAAAGATCTCCAAAAACGGAAGTCTTTGACATAGCGTTTCCATTCTGAAACGGTATAGGCGGCAACCTGATTATCTCGCCATCCGCGCCTATCGGGGACTTTTGATAGATTAGATGTTCGCCGTTTATCGAAACCACGCGGCTTCCCATACTGTTTGACGGTTGATCAAGCAATGTTATGACTGTACCGGGCTGTGAAAGTATTAAGCCGGGCCTGCCAAGTTCACCATGTTTTATAGGTAATGGGGACGCGCCCATACCGTAAAAAGCGTTAAGACCTTTAGCGGTTCCAAATGTAAAACCGCAGGCAAGCGCAACGGTAAAAATAAAAATAAGAGGCACCGGCACTTTTAACCTTTTACCATAGTTCACCGAAAAAATTATGGTAAGATACAGCGTAAACGGCAATGTCCAGCGCGTAGCTTCAAAAAAATCCGCAAACTTTACGCCATTTTCCTCAGATATGCGGCTGACTACGTTTATCCAGCAATTTAACCACGTAATAACCAACGCCGTCAAAAATATGAGTATAAAATATACTCCAAAACGAATTAAAAACCGCGCAAAGTTTTTCATTGAAACAGTATCGCCTTATAACAGATTAACATGAAACAAGCTCATTGTTAAAGAGTTGTAAACTGAATATCCGGCAGGCGGTGCGGTAAAAATTCATTCCAATTCCAGATATATAACTGTTCCGTCTTGTATAGGACTGCCAACAGGCGGGCTTTGCTTAACCACATACCCATCACCGCTTATATTTATTTGCAGATCGTCGCGGAGAAGCAACGGCAGTAATTGCCTTTTAGAATAACCGGTGAGATCGGGCATGATGTCTGATATAAATGGTACTGCGCTTGCGGGCAGTTGTATAGTACCCGTGTGCTTTGCCGTTGGGTTTCTGCCGCGCGGTATGCCTATATAGTCTATTAGAGCTTCCGCCGCTTCACGAATGGGAGGAGCGGCTATGCGCCCGCCTAAATATGAATCGCCTTTAGGTTTTATTATGACTATGTACAGCGCCAATACCGGATCATCTGCGGGCAACAATGCGATACAGCTTGCGATAAAGTCCGTATCCGAATAGCGGCCTGTCTTACTGTCTATTATCTGAGCGGTACCTGTCTTAACGGCAAGCGGTATATCAACCACATTTGCGCGCCTGCCCGTACCTACGGACGATGTTACGTCATTCATATAAGAGCGCAATTCCCGGGCTGTCTGCGGTTTTAACACACGGCGAGGTTCAGGCAGCACGGGTTTTCGCGGATTTTTTCCGTTTTCATCTTCAATTTGCAGCACGATATGCGGTGTTACCATGACGCCGTCGTTAGCTATCGCGGTCGCGGCTTGCAGCATTTGCATGGCCGATACCGCTATTTCCTGTCCCATAGATATTGTGGGCTTGGTACGTTCGGACCAACGCTCAGGCTGCCTGAGGAAACCAGCAGTCTCGCCCGGCAGTCCGGAACTCGTTTTTTCGCCAAAACCCAGTTTACGAATACTGTCGTAAAAAGCCGTCCTGTTCATCTTGTCGGAAGCGTAAGCTGCGCCCGCATTACATGAATAGATTATTATTCTACGCGCATCAACAGATCCGTGTGCCCCTAAACAATTTATTACTATACGCTCGCCCAAATTTGTCGTATGTTCGTAAGAACCATTGCAGTAAAAGTGCGTATCCACTCCAATCGCGCTGGAATCCATTATTGCGGCAAGCGAAAATACCTTAAATACAGACCCCGGTTCGTAAGCCCAAACTGCGGGGCGTATCATCCTAAGTTGCTCGCCGCTCTCCTTAAAATAATTTGGATCAAACCCCGGCAGAGTCGCGGAACCGAGTATTTCGCCGGAACGCGGCTCCAGCGCCATTAACATCACGGCTTCCGCCTGATTTTCATTTAACGTTCTAGCCGCGATTTCTTCTAACAAGTATTGAATTGTGGCATCTATCGTCAAAACAACCTGATTTCCAGTTATTCCACCCGGAGATTCCGGCGTTCTAATATCTTTTGCCCGCAATTCCTCGTCCAAGGCATATTCTATACCGGCGAGACCGGTATTTTCATCACCCGTAAACCCTATTATTTGTCCGGCAAGACGGCCTTCTGGATACACTCTGCCCATTACAGGCTCTATACTCACCCCATCTATAGCGCCCGCGATGGAAAGTTCTTCAATCTTGCGTATAGTATCCCTGTCAATCTGCTTTTTAAGATAGATAAAATCCGTGGCGGAAAGATTTATTCTGTCGCTAATTTCTGTTTCAGTCATTTCCAGTATGGGGGAGAGGGCTGTTGCGAGAGACTCTACATTACCAGCCTGCGGCCTCCATACGGTTACATTGCCAAAACGTGTCTGTATTGCGAGAATTCTACCGTTTCTGTCCAGTATTTGCCCTCTATCTGCCGTTAAAATCGGTTTAGAGACAGCATTTTTTGCGGGACGAAGCATTAAAACGGCATATTTTACCGTGATTGCCACAGTAATAGCGATTAAAACCGCTAAAAAAAATATAAATCTTACTTTAGATGGGGGTGGGTTGTTGTTTTCGCGGTCTTGTCCCATTATTTTATTCCAATAACCCTGCCAAGTATATTATCAACCGGTACAGGACCGTATGACCGTGAGTCGTAAGATTCCAAACTATTATCCCCCAACGCGATGAAACGTCCGTCACTCAACACTTCCGAACAGCGTTTGACTGCCAAATCGCCCGCCGGAGTGTAAAAAACAATCACATTTCCTTTATCCGGCAGCGCCCACCGGCATAAGTAGGTTTTCTGTAATGGCGGGCGGAAACCATAAGCAAGCCGGTTTATTATGAGTACGTTGCCGCTTTTTATTGAAGGATTCATCGATTCTCCCTGTGTTATCATAAAATCAAAAAAAAATAATTTCAGGATAAGCGCAAAACTTAAAGCTGAAAGGATGGCGCTGGCTATGGCGGCGTTTTCTTTTTTTTTCATACTATATTGAACCCGATAGCTAATCAATATCTACCAACAATAAGTATAAACTAAGTGAGTTTTTATGTCGATAAAGCAAGTAGGATGAACAATAAATCAGACCGGATATTAAAGACTCAGCGTGTAGCACGGCGGAAAAATGTCTACTCGGTTCAAGGCAGCGCCGTTTTGAAGGGCATAGATCAGATAAATCAAAAGCCGGTTCCTAAAAAAAGACTTCTACAGCAAAAACCAGCCGTTGAAGAAATCAAGTATGAAAATTACGCAGATATATACGAACATCCAGATAGTATTCCCGGTATCATCGATGATTCAAGCATTGCCAACGATATTCGAGACGAGGCGGCGCTGCCGGGTAAGAAAAAAATTACCGTTACGCCGCAGATTATAATTTTAAGCATATCCTTTGTAGTGATGGGTTTTTTTGCTTACTACGCGCTATTATGGCAGGATGAAGACATAAATTTGAATCCAGAAGCGGACGCATTCACCCGCAGAAAAATGCTTGCCTATGCTTTGGGTTCCACTGCGGAACATTTGCCGCCATCTGAAAATATTCCGCTCGTTATAACGGAGAATTTTTCATGGAATAATTATACCGTCAAAAAGGGCGACAGCGTATCAAAGATAGCTGCCGACAATAACCTTTCTCTGGACGCGATCATAGCTTCCAACAATCTCCAAAATGCCCGTTTACTCCGTGAAGGTGAAATTCTTCGTATTCCAAATATGGACGGCATTCCCTACACTATCGTAAAAGGCGACACATACCAGAAGATCGCGGACAAAATGAATGTGGCTCTCGAAGCGATTCTGGATGCCAATGACATTCAAGACGACAACATCAAAGTAGGCGACATACTGTTTTTACCCGGTGCAAAAATGCGCTCCGATGATCTTAAAATGGCGCTCGGAGAGCTTTTTATATATCCGGTACGTGGACGGCTCACATCTTCTTTCGGCTGGCGCAAAGACCCTTTCACCGGACAACGCCGTTACCATAGCGCGATTGACATCGCCGCGAATACAGGAACGCCCATAAAAGCCTCGGCGGACGGAAAAGTTACTACATCCGCATACAGTTCCATGTTTGGCAACTATGTAATTATAACTCACAGCGGCGGCTTCCAAAGTATGTACGCGCACCTTAATTTGGCAAATGTTACGGTAGGGACTCAGATTAAACAAGGCGATAAAATAGGCGAAGCCGGAAACACTGGCCGCAGCACTGGTTCACATCTGCATTTTGCTATTTACAAAAATGGCCGGGCCGTAAACCCACTTGAACATATTAAGTATTGATACTATATTTTCTCCTGTAGATACTTGAGTATCCCGCCGGTGGTCAGGATGAGCCTACCTGTTTAGGTTTAGTTCTGTCCGCATAACGGTAAAATTGCGTCGTTGTTTGTCTCATACGTCTCCGGCGCGTACTATGAATTTTGGAGAAAATAATGCGGAAATTAGTGTTAATACTTATTGCCCTCATCGCTGCCGTAACTTTTATACGTTCACTGGATGTTTCGTTGAATGCGGAAGAAAATCCCGCCAGCCATAGAGATAACGTATCTCCTGCGGATTTATAGGTAATGACGGACTCTTCGTCAACATCAACCGACGGATCGGCTCTGTTTCAAACGATTCTCAATAAAACCTGCGATAAGCTCCAGCAGAAAAATACCAGTTTCGCATTGATTCGCCTTTCGGAACTGGACAATATTCTGTCTGATATTGAAAAAATCCTCTCTATCCCGTACTCCGTTGTACAAAACACACAAAACGCCCCATCATCCGGTTAAACAGATATGACATTCACAAGATCGCACGAACTGTTTTCCGAAGCTGTAAAGTTTATGCCCGGCGGTGTGAACAGTCCGGTACGCGCTTACAGAGCTGTAGGACGTGAGCCGGTCTTCATAAAACGGGCTCTTGGCGCGTACATCTTTGATGAGGACGGCAACAAATACATAGATTATGTCGGCTCGTGGGGACCGGCGATACTCGGACACAACAATCCTGTTGTAAAGAATGCCCTACTTGCGGCAGTAGAAAACGGATTAAGTTTCGGAGCCGCGACTGAGGCGGAAATTACTATGGCAAAACTGCTGCAAAGCGCCGTCCCATCTTTGGAAATGGTTAGAATGGTCAACTCCGGTACTGAAGCCACGATGAGCGCGTTGCGCGTTGCGCGCGGCTTTACCGGACGCGATAAAATCATAAAATTTTCAGGCTGTTATCACGGACACGCGGATTCGCTACTTGTGAAGGCCGGTTCCGGACTTTTGAGCGGAACTAGCCCTGACAGTGCCGGCGTGAGCGCGTCCGTTGCCGCCTGCACGCTTGTCGCAGATTTCAACTCGCTAGACAGCGCCGCCGCCTTGTTTGGACGGAACAAACAAGAGGTGGCAGCCGTAATAGTAGAGCCTGTCGCGGCAAATATGGGGGTAGTGCCGCCTGAAAAAGGCTTTTTGGAAGGCTTACGCGAGTTATGCGATCAAGAAGGAGCTTTACTGATTTTTGACGAGGTTATCACCGGTTTCAGGCTTAGTTTTGGCGGCGCACAGAAACTGTTCAACATAAGACCTGACCTAAGCTGTTTCGGTAAAATAATCGGCGGGGGACTCCCCGTAGGCGCTTATGGCGGCAGACGCGATGTTATGGAGATGGTTTCCCCTCTCGGCCCGGTCTATCAGGCGGGAACATTATCCGGTAATCCTATTGCAGCGGCGGCGGGCATAGCCCAACTAAGTTTTTTGCGAGATCATCCTGAATTGTATGATGATATCGGGAGAGAGGCGGACAGACTGTTCAACGGTCTCAGACAAATCGTTCAAAAAAATGGCTCTGAGTGTATGGTAAACAGCATAGGGTCTATAGGCTCGCTATTTTTTACACGCGAAAAAGTACGCGATTTTTCTTCCGCTTTTACATCGGACACAAAACGGTACGCCGCTTACTTTTCGTATATGCTGGAAAACGGCATCTATCAAGCCCCGTCTCAATTTGAAGCGCTGTTTATCTCGGCGGCACATACTGAACATGAAATAAATCTAACATTGGAAACGGCGGAAAAATTTTTCAACCGCCGTGTTTAATCCGTCAATTTACCCGCCGCGTACAAGCCGCGGTAAACATCAAAGTATGAGGCCCAGCCGCCGCCGGAACGGGCAAGGACGCGGAGACGGGAGAGCTCGTAGATTGAACGCGCCGCGCCGCCGGAAGCGCCGCAACGTTTCTCGCGGTACGCTTTTTCTTCACGCGCCTCCACATAGTCAGGTTCATCCCCGCCTGAATCGTACTGGAAACCCCAGAGCAGAGACGCGATAGAATGTTTTTTTACACCGGCGGGGATCACACAGTCAAACGCTTCCCCTATCAAAATACCCTCCGGCAAAACTTTGTTTAAGCGCAGCCTGAACTCAGCGCCTAAAAGCGGATGGGCGGTATCGACAGAGGCTATTTCACCGCCGGCGGAAATTCCGATGGATAGAGGCGCGGCAAAATCAAGTCGCGGCATAGGGTTAAAGCCCGCCGTGTAGAGAAGCGGCGTTCCGGCGCGGACAGCCGCCATCGAAAATACCTCGATTAGGGCAAGGTGCGGCAGAAAGACTGCCCTACCCTCTTTTGAAAATGAAAAAATAATTCTGTATGTTTCACTGTCGCGTACTTTGGCTGCCGGCATCGGAAGCGGTAAAGAGGCTGTAAAGACCGCCTCATCGCCGCTTTTTTCAGCAGTATTTTTATCTGACTGTATGTTATTTTCGACAATACCCAGTTCTCTGGAGCATACTCCGCATCCCTCTGTACAATTTTCTATACATGAAATAGTATTTATCTCGTATTTTTGGGATTTTTCGAGTTCTATTGATAGTCTGTTTTTTGATACGCCGGAAGAAATAATATCCCATGCAAGACCGCCCCCTCTAGTTCTGCCGCCGCTTATTCGTTTGACATACTCTTCATTCTCGCTGAATATACGCCGCCAAATATCTTCCCTAAAAAAATCACTCCACGCTTCCAATCGGCAGCCCGCCATATACGCCTGTTCGATGAGTTCGCCCGTCTTATCATCTCCCCGCGCTATAAGCCCCTCGACTATGGCCGTAAACGGATCGTGGACGCTCACCTTATGCCCGTCCCGCTTCAACCCGTCGCGGATGCGATGCAGCGACTGCCTTGCCTTCCCCTCATCTATCTGGGCGCTCCACTGAAACGGTGTATGCGGCTTAGGCACGAAAACTCCCACGTTTATCGAAAATTTCATGCCCGTCCTGCCGGACAGCTTTTTTACAAAAGCGATGATGGCTTCACCTTCATCCAGAGCGTCATCATCTTCATCTGTTACCGGAAGCCCTATCATAAAGTACAGTTTCGCCTGCCTCCAACCGTTCTTTTTTGCCTCCGCCATGATTCCGGCCATAGAATCCATGTCTATCCGTTTGTTTATCGCGGCCTGCCATTTCTCCAGCGGCGTTTCTACCGCGAAGGTAAGGCCGCTTTTCCGCACACGGGATATTTTTTCAAGTATGGGCAGTGAAAATGTCGAGATATGTAGGGATGGTAGTTGAAACGATACCCGCCGCCCCGCGAATCCGGCGTTAAGTCTGTCGATGAGGCTTTCTATATGCTTGTAATCGCCGCTTGAAAGTGAGGAAAGGCTTATTTCACGGAAACCGGTTTTTGCTATACATTCCGCCGTCTCCCGCTCGACATTATCCGCGCTTTTTTGCCTCATCGGGCGGTACCAGACACCGGCATGGCAGAAGCGGCAGCCGTTGGGACAGCCGCGCATTATCTCGACAACGCCGTGATGCTGCGTTACCCGCATACTGGGAACTGGAAATACGCAGGCGTTGCCCCCGCGTTCCGAAAAATGCGCGTCTACGGCGCGGACGGCTTTTTCTTTCCCCCGCACCCAAACTGAAGGATGGGAAGCCAGATGAGCCATCATCGCTTTCCGTCCCGCCCCTTTCATGCGGGCAAGTTCCCCGGCCAGATGAAAAAATTCGTCTTCAGCCTCCCCTATCCAAAAAGCGTCTATAAAACGCGCGTAAGGCAGCGGGTTTGAAACGCAGGGGCCGCCGGCTATCACGATCGGGCATAGCTCCCCCCGATCCTCAGGGTGGAGTGGAATATGCGCCGTTTCCAGAATCGTCAATACGGACGTTATGCCAAGCTCGTAACCCAGCGTAAACATCAGCATATCCGTATCGCAAAGCGCTATTCCCGTATCAAGACCGTAAAGCGGTATTTCTTTTTCTTTTAGGAGTTTTTCAAAATCGGGAGCCGGGGCAAATGCCCTGTCGCAGGAAATGCCGTCATAAGCATTCAGCCTGTTGTACAGTATGCGTAGAGCCTGATTCGACATTCCAAGTTCGTACAAGTCCGGAAACGCGATTACGGCCTGAAACGGCGCATCCGGCTTCGCCAACATTCCGTACTCACCGCCCGTATAACGCGCCGGTTTTTCAACCGTCAACAGCAGGCCGCCCAAATCTTTAAGCGGGTTTATATACCTTGCCATCTAATACTGAAAACGCCTTATGTGGATACTCAAGGCCAGCCCTATGCCCGTCATCGCAGTAGTCAGAGCGGAACCGCCGTAAGACATGAACAACAGCGGTATTCCTGTTATCGGCATGATACCCATAGTCATTCCAACATTTATCATAAAATGAAATATATACATACCCGCAAGACCGGCAATAATATAACAGCCAAAAGGATCAGAGATGGTTTTCATTATTTTTACAAGGCGCATGATTATCAGCAAAAACAGAAGAAACACTATTACACCGCCCAAGAAACCCCACTCCTCAGAATATATCGAAAATATGAAATCGGTACTCTGCTGAGGCAGAAAACGGTAGTGACTCTGGGTTCCCTGCAAATAGCCTTTGCCGAGTATGCCGCCGGAACCTATCGCCGTTATTGATTGTATTATGTTCCAGCCTGACCCGCGCGGGTCTATATCTGGATCAAGAAATACTATCAAACGCATGATTTGGTACGGTTTTAGCACCTTTTGTCCGGCAAATGATATGCAAAGCGACACTCCTATCGAAACAACGCCGTAACCTATCCAGTAAAAATATGCTTTTTTGTAACGCAAGTATCCGGCCAGCGCCATAAAGAATATGATCAAAAGTGCCGCTATAGCTACAATAATGAAACGCTTATTTGATAATATCGATAAAAATGGAATAATCTTACCAAGAATATGAGTCTGCCACAGCGGCAGGACAAGAAGTAGACCGGTAAAAATCAGTATTAGCATCAAAAAAATGATATACCTCATTGAAATACCGGATATAAACATCATAACGATAAGGATGGCTATGAACACGAGCGATGTGCCGAAATCCGGCTGCATAAGTATTATCAGCATTGGCGTAAAAACAATTGTACAAGAAACGATAAAACGCCAAGCATCGCTTCTGCTGTTTTTTGTGCTGTCTAAAAAACGCGCCAGAAATATTATCGTAGTTAATTTTGCGAATTCCGAAGGCTGTATTCCAAAAGACCCGATTCCGAGCCATGCCCGTGCTCCGTTTACAACGCGGCCAAACAAACAGGTATAAATGAGCAATACCAGCGCTCCTAAATACATATACGATGACGCATAGTAAATACGGCGGTAATTTAACATAGCTATAACAAGCGCGATGACAAGACCGCCAGCTCCCCAAAAAACCTGTCTCAAATACTCACTGGAAACCGATACGCCAAAAGTCGTTACACTGGAAGAATAGATAAACAGTATTCCAAATACGGTTAGAAGCGCCGATGAAAGCAGCAACGCGTAATCGATTTCAAGGAAATCATGTATTTTCATACCTGTTCTACTCTCTGCGCTCGGCGGCAGGTATCAAGTATTGAAAATGCAGGGCGGATATAGCCTGCTCATACGTTTGGTCCGCAAAAATCC
>JAISZZ010000185.1 GCA_031284385.1 Treponema sp. | reverse complement strand
TAGTTAACCCCATGTTGACCTCCGATAGCTGTTGCTTCCGGATAGTCTGCCTTAATTTGGGTTACTTTTCATAATGAGGCATAGGGTCTTTGGGGTTACTTTTTTGATGAGGCAATGCGGCGGCTTGAGTCAAACACTTATGTTTATTATGCTTGTAAATAATGTTGTCGTACATTGCAAGGCGTTTACTGTTGATTATTCCGACACTATGGGCAATCATCACGATCAATTTTTTTATCGTGCAGATCGCGCCCGGCGGCCCCGTTGACCATGCCATTGCGGATATGCAAGGTTTGGGGCAGGGCGGCGCATTGCAACGAATAACAGGGAGCGAACAAGGGGATTCCGGCGGGCGGGGAAGTTCAACATACAGGGGCGCGAGGGGACTTGACCCCGAAGTGATCGCTGAAATCGAAAAACGTTACGGTTTTGACAGGCCCATAGGCGAACGATACCTAGAGATGCTAAAAAACTATGCGCTGTTTAACTTTGGCGACAGCCTTTTTCGCGGGAGGACAGTGCTTGGCCTCATAGCGGAACGGCTGCCGGTTTCTCTGTCGCTCGGCCTGTGGAGTACATTGTTAATCTATATGGTTTCCATACCACTTGGAATACGCAAGGCCGTAAAAAATGGCAGTCGTTTTGACATTTGGACTAGCGGCGTGATAGTTTTAGGCAATTCCATACCGTCATTTCTATTCGCCGTATTTCTTATAGTGATGTTTTGCGGCGGGTCTTTTTTTGACATTTTTCCGCTGCGCGGTCTTTTTTCGTCAAATTTTGAAGAACTAAACCTGTTTAACAAGATTTTAGACTACTTCTGGCATATCTGCCTGCCCACGATAGCCCTGTCCATAGGCGGATTCGCCGGACTCACAATGCTGACAAAAAATTCTTTCCTTGATGAGATTCACAAACAGTATGCGTTGACAGCCCGCGCTAAGGGGCTTACCGAAAAAAAAATTCTGGTTAAACACATATTTCGTAACGCAATGTTAATAGTGATTTCAGGTTTTCCCGCCGTTTTTGTTTCGATGTTTTTTACAGGCAGCCTGCTTGTCGAAACAATTTTTTCGCTTGAGGGACTTGGGTTGCTTGGCCTTGAATCTACGATGCAACGCGACTATCCGGTAATATTCGCCACATTATATATTTTTACTCTCATAGGATTGTTATTGAATTTGCTTAGCGACTTGATATATACGATAATTGATCCGCGTATCGACTTTGAAGGTAGAAAATGAGGGTCGAAAAATGAAAAAAAATGCGAAAACCGGACGATTAACACGCTGGGAACTGTTCAAACAAAACAAACGCGGCTTTATTTCGCTATGGATCTTCGCGGTACTGTTCATCTTGAGCCTTTTTTCTGAATTTATCGCCAATGACAGACCCTTACTCGCTTATTTTGACGGAAAAATTTATTTTCCAGTCTTTAAAAACTATTCTGAACTTACATTTGGCGGCGAATTCGATATAAATACCGACTACCGCGACCCATACATTATCAATCTTATATCCGAAAAAGGCTGGATGTTGTATGCGCCGGTGCGGTTTAGCTATAACACGATAAACTATTTACTGCCCCGCCCCGCTCCTTCCCCGCCCACAAAAGAAAATATTTTCGGCACAGACGACAGGGGACGCGATGTCGCCGCCCGCCTGCTGTACGGCTTTCGAGTGTCCGTGCTGTTCGCGCTTGCCCTCACCGTAACAAGCTCGTTAATCGGTATAGCGTTAGGCGCGTTGCAGGGATATTTTGGCGGCTTGTTCGATATGATATTCCAGCGTTTTATGGAAGTTTGGTCCGGTATGCCATCTCTTTTTATACTGATAATCCTTTCGTCCGTAGTCGAACCAAATTTCTGGTGGCTGCTCGGTATCACGCTGCTGTTTGGTTGGATGAGCCTTGTATCCCTTGTACGCGCCGAATTCCTCCGTGCCCGTAACTTTGAATATGTGCTTGCCGCACGCGCTATGGGCATGAAACATTCACGCATAATGTTTGTCCATATACTGCCAAACGCAATGACAAGTGCGTTGAGCTACCTGCCGTTCATACTTGGAGGATCCATCACCACGCTTACATCGCTGGATTTTCTGGGCTTCGGACTGCCATCAGGTTCCCCTTCACTAGGCGAGCTGCTAGCTCAAGGCAAGGCGAACATTCACGCGCCTTGGCTTGGCGTGTCCGCTTTTTTGATACTCGCGCTGTCCTTGTCGCTTTTGGTATTCATAGGTGAAGCGGTGCGCGATGCGTTTGATCCTCGTAAAAATGGATAAAGACGAAAATCAAGGGGGGGACGATTTCCACACATTTTGCGGCACATAGCCGCCCTTTCGTCCGTCCCCCCTGCGCTCCAGCCCCTGCGGGTCTTCCGCTACCCCCCAAATCCGTTGCCCCTCCGGAATGGGTCCGCGAATTACGCGAATTAAGTCAGCGTTAATTCGTGGACGCTATTCCGGCGCGCCGTGATTACTGGATGCCATCGTTCCGTCTGATAGCCAAAGAGAAACAGGCGAACGGTCGCTGCCGGAAGGTCTACGAACAGGAGCCCTTGACACCCTATGCACGGCTGATGGAATCGCCTGATATTTCTGAGGAGTGCAAGGCCCCAAGCTACTGCGGCGGAGGGCGGGGTATAACCCTGTAGCAATGAACTAAACTTGACCCATAAATTTTCCGCTTTCCGGGAAACTATGATATAAAGAACAAATACTAGGGAGGGCGTTATGTCAGGAGGGGAAAGTTTCAATACGGCGGAAGAATTCGCGGATGTAGATTTCAACGAGGCAAGGCTGGAAAAGAGGTTTGTGCGGACGATGGAA
>JAISZZ010000095.1 GCA_031284385.1 Treponema sp. | reverse complement strand
ATGGATTTTGCGAACAAAAGTTCGTGATTTCCCTGCAAACCGCTCTGTATGGAGCCGACTATAGCCATGGAACCGGTACAAAATAGTATGCTTGCCGGTACAAAGCCTTTGGAAAACGTACCGGTGGCGGAATTTTTCCTGCTTGAGTACAGTTTTTTCTCGACCCACGCGCCAAAATGGTTCATAAGCGCGTCTATATTGATGAGTTCTCCAATTATTGCGCCTGCAACAAGGCTCATTATCAGCAAAAGTACTCGCTGATTATCCATAGCGCCCTTGATTCCGACAAAAATTATCGCCAAACCAAGTGATTTTTTTAAAATTTCCTCAAAACGCGGCGGTATTCCGCGTATAAAAAAGTATCCCGCAAGGGCGCAGACAACGATCACTGCCGCGTTCACTAAAGGCCCTGTCATTCAAATAATCTATCACAAAACCGGTGAAACAAGCAAGATATTGCAGCGAGAAATTCTGGCTACATTTTCGATGTCTCGCTGCAATGGCTTGACATCCGCCTCATGTTTCTATATAAAGAAACATGAGGAAACGTATGGAAGATTTAAACTACCGGAAATTGGCGGTTCTGGCGGCGGATTACAAAACGGTGCCGGTAACAACGACGCTGCCCATGATGGAACGCGATCCGGCGGACACATTCAAAGTTCTAAAAAATTTGAGCAAGCAGTGTTTTATTTTGGAAAGTTTGGAGGACAAAGAACGTTGGGGACGTTATACGTTTTTGGGGTTTGACCCCAAGATGGAAATAAGCTGTGCAAACGGAATTTTGCGCGTCAAGAGCGGTGCGACTATCACGATTGAAACATTTAACCCCGCCGGACATATTGCCGGAATACTTGCCGAGAACCGCGGGCCGTCTCTGCCGGAACTACCGCCGTTTACCGGCGGGCTGGTGGGTTATTTTTCGTTTGATTATATAAAGTACAGCGAACCCTGTCTGCGGCAAAAAGGAAAAACCGGCGGACACTTTAAGGATTTCGATCTGATGTTGTTCGATAAAGTAATCGCTTATGACAGGCTAAAACGCGAAATAGTGATAATTATAACGATAAAAACCGACTCATTTGAGGAAAACTACAGGCGAGCTAACGGCGAATTGGAACATATAGCCCGTATAATCACGGAGGGCGAGGCGGCTGCGATACCGCCGCTCAGGATAAAGTCGCCGTTCCGCGAATTGTTTGATGAAAAACATTACTACGAGATGGTGCGGCGGGCTATACATTACATACGCGAAGGCGACATTTTTCAGGTAGTGCTTTCGAATCAGTACGAGGCGGACATCGAGGGGAGTCTGTTTGAAACATACCGGATACTGCGCGGTCTTAACCCGTCTCCGTATATGTTCTACTTTTCGAGCGATGATATAGAGATTGCGGGCGCGTCACCAGAGACCCTTGTGAAACTGAAAGACGAGGATGTGTTTACGTTTCCGCTTGCCGGTACGCGGCACCGCGGCAAAACGCCGGACGAGGATGCCGCGCTTGAGCGGGAATTGCTTGCTGATGATAAGGAACTGGCGGAACACACGATGCTTGTCGATTTGGGACGGAATGATCTGGGTAAAATCTGCGAATTCGGTTCGGTAAAGGTTGAAAAATACCGCGCCATAGAAAGATTTTCCCACGTTATGCATATAGGCTCGACGGTGCGCGGTAAAATTCGGGATGGGAAGGGCGCTCTTGACGCGATAGCATCGGTATTGCCTGCCGGAACACTTTCAGGAGCGCCAAAAATACGCGCCTGCAAAATAATAAGCGAGCTTGAGCAGACGGATGTTTCGCAAGCCGGAATGGACGGCGCGGGATTGAATGTGTCTGAACGCGGACTTTACGGCGGTGCGATAGGTTATCTCGATGTTTCCGGGAACATGGATACTTGTATCGCCATACGGTTGGCATACAAACGGGATGGAAAAGTCTTTGTTCGTTCAGGGGCGGGGATTGTTGCGGATAGCGTGCCGGAAAAAGAATATGCGGAATGTCAAAACAAACTTGCCGCAGTCATGCGGGCTTTAGAGCAAGCCGCGCTCGCCGGCCACGATTAAGCGGCGAAAATGTAAAAGAGGATATGAATGATACTTTTGATAGATAACTACGACAGTTTTTCGTACAACTTGTACCAAATGTTGGGGGAATTGAATCCTGAAATCAGGGTTGCACGAAATGATGAAATAACTATTGCCGAAATAGTGGTATTGCGACCAAGCCATATAGCGCTGTCGCCAGGTCCCGGAAAGCCCGCAGATTCCGGTATATGTCCGCAGATTATAACGAAGTTTGCCCCGCTCATTCCGGTACTAGGCGTATGTTTGGGACATCAAGCCATTTGCGAAGTGTTTGGCGGCACGGTAACGCACGCAAAACACCTGATGCACGGCAAGGCATCGCCCATCACGCTTGATAATGGCTGCCCGCTGTTCGCCGGATTGCCCGATGTCATCGAGGGCGCACGCTACCACTCTTTGGCTGCTGTCGAATCCACGATACCTGAGGATGCATTGGCCATAAGCGCCCGCTCACTGGACGGAGAGGTTATGGGAGTAGCGCACCGTGTCTATCCTGTTTACGGTATACAATTTCACCCCGAATCCATTCTAACTCCTCATGGAAAAACCATACTGAAAAATTTTTTAAGGATGAGCCTCCCCGCCGCATAGCGGCAGGGTATTAAACCTTCCACTGCGAATGAAAAATGAGTAGCGCCGGACTGACGGATGCCGCTTGTAACGGTTAAGCAAACGGCCTAACACTTTAACTGCGCTGCGCCGCGAGACAGACTATACCCAGAACAAATAGAAGCATGGCGGCGGCAAAACCTATCGCCAGCGCCGTGCTAAAGCCAAACGATACCACCGCAAAAACGCAAGAATTGCTGACTATATCGCGGAGCAGATTTATCAACACGGTGAGTATGACCGGCATTAAAATGAACATTGGGAGAATTGAAAACGAGCGGTGTTTTTTGCAGCGTAGAATCCAGCCTATAGTTAGTGAAAACATCATCAACGGCAGGAACAGAAGCGGTTGAATCACGCTGTTTATAATTTCAGCCTGATAAACTTCCGGCACATACCCATAGTTTTCCATGCGGCTCGCCAGCGCCCATATATCACTCAGAAAGAATCCATCAAGCGGCCTGCCGGCAAGCGAAGCCAACAGAAAATCCTCGTAGCTTATGGCAAGTACCAGTTGAGTTTTTGGCGTACCGGCGGGTGGCGAGCCTGTCCATGCCGGACCCCAGTTAATCTGTTCATAATTACGGTTGAACGCTTGAAGGTACATCACGGTAAACTGTTGGTCGCCTATGTAAAACGGCAGTAACTTGACGTAAGGTGACTCAACAGAGTAAAGCGGATTCTGATCGTCATCAAACGCCGCAATCTCAAGCCCTTTTCCGTAGATGTAATCGGCGCTACTCGAAAGCGAGGCGAACCGCATTACCATGCGCCCATCCGTCTCAAATAACGGCAGCGAAAAAATTGTGTCCACGAGTTCAATACCGAGTCGCATATTCATTTCATCAATAAAAAACGCGACTTGTTCAACCCCTTCGGCGCTTAACGCAAAGAATTTTTTGACATCGGGATCGTCGGGGTGATTTACCGACAACTCGCGGAAAATATAGTATGCCCTCACCCAATCGCCGCTGTTCATAGCTTCGTAGCCGTCCCGTTTTTGCTGGTAAATTTCACTCTGTTCACGCTCGGCGGCGCTTGGTTCAAGACTTTCAATCGCGTTCCATGCGGCTACTGACAGGCGGGATGCTCTGGCCGCTTCATTGCTGCCCTGCGACGCCAGCCGCCCCGCGATTGTGGCAAGATAGTGGGCATCGTAGTAGCGTTCTTCTCTCAAAGCCGTTTCCGCGAAGAGCAGGGCGCTTTGCAGATCGACAGGGCCAGGCTGTCCGGGTATGCCTATTATACGTTTTTGCGTGTCGCTTTCGGGAGCTGTGCCGCGGTTATAAACAATGCGCGCCATCTCAGCGGTTATAAGTTCCCGCATACCGGCGAGTTCCTTGTTTTTGGGCCAGATACGCTCACAAATTGACATATACCGTGAGGCCTCCGCCCACTCCGCCCTATTGGAGCAGAGCAGGGCTTTTTCTTTTGCTTCGGCAAACAGAATACTTTTTGTTTGTATATCAACCTGATAATCCGCGGCTATGGGCCGGATTATCAGAAACAACAGCCCGTAAATTATTGTAGCAGCGATAGAAGCTACCAGTTGCGGTTTTAGTAGTTTGAAGAATCCCGGTGAAAAACGTTGGTAGTGGTCGTTTTTTTGAGGCGGTACGCGGCGGAATGGAATAAACTGTGCGCTCACAAAAACGGCGGGGAAAATCAATATAAAGTCAAGAATGCCGCGTGTAAGGCTATTTCCAAGACTGAAAACTTTTAATACCGGAACGCCTTTTGTTGACCATGATTCATTGTAAAATGAAATATCCGGAAAAAACATACGGAAAACCAGTATAATAATGAGAACGGCGAGAGGATATACGATGCATATTGAAGCGGGTAAACTTAAATCTATTTTATATTTGAACTGTTTTGGCATCGTTTATCCTTGTTTTAACCGGAAGCATGAACGCTAAAATGCCATTCGTGCTATGAGTCCGGCGGCAGCTTGGCCAAGAGAAACAGGTTCACCGGTAAACTCCAGCGCAAATACGTTGGCGCTAAGCATAATCTGCGGTATTATGCGGCATATTCGTCCATATATAGCCGGATTGTTTTCGCACCGCTTAGTCTGGAAACACGGCATTCCAAACAACTTGCTCAACCAGATCTAAGTTCGGCGAGCGGTATAGGATTAGGTTTTTCGTTTGCGCCTTCCAATTTTGAAAATTCTTCAAGAAGCTCGCGGCCTCTTTTTGAAAGTTTTCCGGGTATTCGCACTATCAATTTAATGTAAAAATCCCCGTGATGTCCCGCAATGGGTACGCCTTCTTCGCGCAGCCGCAAAAGTTTACCGTTTTGGCTGCCAGGCGGAATTTTTATTTTGACTGTTTTGCCGTCAAGAGTAGTTACTTGCAATTCACCGCCAAGCGCAGCCTGCGCTATGGAAATCGGCACCGCACAGTAAAGGTCGGCACCGTCCCGCTCAAAGAAAGCGTGCGGTTTTACGCGGATGAATACAAAAAGATCGCCGCATGGACCGTTGTTCGGACCGGCATCTCCCTGTGAACGTATCACTACGCGCCGCCCATTTTCCACGCCGCTTGGTATCGTTACCATTATTTTTTGGTGTTTTTTTACCGTGCCCGCCCCATTACATTCTTTGCAGGGATGTTCTATCACATAACCGTCGCCACCACAGGTGTGACAGGGAGACGCGATGGAGAAGAAGCTGGAATTCTGGCGTATCTGACCTGTACCGCCGCAGGACGGACACGTTTTTTTCCCCGACCCGCTCTCCGCGCCGCTTCCGTTACAAGAGGGGCAGTTTACCTGCCGCGAGTATGAAATCTCAATTTTTGTACCGAAAACAGCATCTTCAAACGGGATATCTACATCGTATCGAAGGTTTGCGCCTTGTTGCGGACCGGCGCTTCCCCTTCGTCCCGCGCCGCCAAAAAAACTTCCAAAAAAGTCGGAAATGTCCCCGCCGAAAAGGTCTTCAAAACCGCGGAAGTTACTAAAATCATGCTGACCGCCAACGCCTTCCACACCGGCAAACCCGAACTGATCGTAAGCGGACTTTTTTTGATCATCCGAAAGAATTTCGTAAGCCTCAGTGGCTTCCTTGAATTTATCTTCCGCTTCCTTGTTACCCGGATTCTTGTCCGGATGGTATTTGACGGCAAGTTTCCGGTAGGCCTTTTTTATATCATCTTTCGAAGCGCCTTTTTGGATGCCCAATATTTCGTAATAATCTCTTTTTGCCACAGAATATTCCTGTTATGGTAGCGTTTCTACGCCACGCGGGAAACACTGAAATTTTAAACCTCGCCAACTACTATGTTGACGAAAATAAATTCGCATAAATCAGCGCTTCCCTTGTCGCCTATTTTTTATCATCAACAACTTCGTAATCAGCGTCTTCAGCGCTTTTTGTGTCGGAACCGGACGCACCGCCGCCGGTTGCCGCGTCTGCCCGCGCTCCGCCGTCAAAGTCTGACCCGCCCTGAGTTCCCGTGCCGCCCTGCCCCTGATTTTTGTACAGATCTTCGGCTATTTTGTATGCGGCTTGCTTCAAAGTTTCTGTTTTAGCTTTGATATCCGCGACACTTCCATTTTCAAGACTTACACGAAGATCGGCGATAGCTTCCTCAATTTTTGCCTTGTCAGCCGGGTTCACTTTGTCGCCCAAATCCTTGATATTCTTTTCAGAGCTGTATATCAGTGAGTCTGCCTCGTTCCGCGCCTCCGCTTTCTCTTTTTCTTGCCTGTCTTCTTCCGCGTGAAGCTCGGCTTCTTTGACCATCTTGTCAATATCGCTTTCGCTTAAACCGGAAGAGCTCTCTATCCGTATCTTTTGTTCCTTGCCTGACCCCAGATCTTTAGCCGAAACATGAACTATGCCGTTAGCATCTATGTCGAATGTAACTTCGATTTGCGGAACTCCACGAGGCGCGGGCGGTATACCCTCAAGATTGAAGTTGCCCAAGGTGCGGTTCTGGTTCGCCATTTCGCGTTCACCCTGCAAGACGTGTATAGTAACAGCCGTCTGACCGTCCGATGCGGTTGAAAAAACCTGACTCTTTTTCGTTGGTATCGTAGTATTTCGCGGTATCAATTTTGTCATCACGCTGCCCAATGTTTCGATACCGAGAGAAAGCGGGGTAACGTCGAGCAACAGCACGTCTTTAACATCGCCGCCAAGAATACCACCCTGAATCGCAGCCCCGACTGCGACGGCCTCGTCCGGATTCACGCCCCTATTAGGCTCTTTCTTGAACAGGTCTTTGACTATCTGTTGAACGGAGGGGATACGAGTTGAACCGCCTACAAGGATAACCTCATCAATCTGTTCCGCTGAAAGACCTGCGTCGGAGAGAGCTTTTTTACATGGCTCTTTTGTGCGTTCAAGGAGGTCGTTTACAAGCTGCTCGAATTTTGCCCGTGTCAGCGTTTTTTGTAGATGTTTTGGGCCGCTTGAGTCCGCTGTGATGAAGGGCAGGTTAATGTCCGTGGTTTGCATCGCCGAAAGCTCGATTTTTGCCTTTTCCGCCGCTTCGCGGAGACGCTGCAACGCCATACGGTCCAATCCGAGGTCTATGCCCGTATCCGCTTTAAATTCAGATATAAGCCATTCCTGCACACGGCGGTCAAAATCATCGCCGCCCAAATGAGTGTCGCCGTTAGTAGATTTTACCTCAAAAACGCCGTCGCCAAGCTCAAGTATGGAGACATCGAAAGTACCGCCGCCCAGATCGTAAACGGCGATAGTTTTATCTTGTTTCTGATCTTTGTTGAAGCCAAACGCGAGAGAAGCCGCAGTCGGCTCATTGATGATACGCTTAACTTCGAGGCCGGCTATTTTACCCGCATCTTTAGTCGCCTGGCGTTGGGCATCGTTGAAATAAGCCGGCACGGTAATAACCGCCTCGCTTACAGTTTCGCCCAAATAGTCTTCTGCTGTTTTTTTCATTTTCTGTAAAACAAACGCGGAAATTTCCTGCGGCGAATACTTTTTGCCATTTACATCAATCCGCACATCATCGCCTTGTTCCGCTACTTTGTACGGAACAAGTTTCATCTCGTTGGAGACTTCGGAAAACCGTCGCCCCATGAAACGTTTGATTGAAAAAATTGTGTTTTCAGGATTCGTGATCATCTGGTTTTTGGCAGGAACGCCGACAACACGCTCGCCTTTACTGGTAAAACCAACAATCGAGGGTGTTGTCCGCCCGCCTTCGGCGTTTTGAATAACGATAGGCTCACCGCCCTCCAAAACCGCCACGCACGAATTCGTGGTACCCAAGTCAATCCCTATAATTTTCCCCATTTTGTTCTCCTTAAGAAATTTTGAATTTATTGTAACCCAAAACGCACGTCAAAAAGATTTACGTTTTGCAGTTAATTTTCACCTTCCGTTTCCGGCATCAAAACTTTTACTTTAGCGGTTCGCACGACTCTGTCCTTTAGCATATAGCCTTTCGCGAAATCTTCCTGCACGGTAGGCTCGCTCACGCCGGCGGATTTTTCCATAAAAAGCGCCTCGTGGCGGGCAGGATCAAACGGCATTCCCACCGATTCGAAACGTTTAAGCCCCCATTTATTTTCAAGCTGACCTAGCAGTCTTTTTTCTACAATACTGATACCTTCACGAAACGTGTCAAAGCCGGCCTCAGTTTTTGCCGAAGATGCCGCCGCGTTGATGGCGCGCTCAAAATCATCAAGCGTCGCTATAAGATCAAGTAACAAACTTTGATTCGCGAATTCAACCGCCTCCTGCTTTTCTTTAACAATGCGTTTGCGAAAATTCTCGAAATCCGCGGCTTTTCGCAGGTATTGATCGTTTAATTCCGCAAGTTTACACTCCAATTCCTCTATTTTTTCCTGAGGAGACATTTCTTTTTGCGAGGCATCTTCGCAAGTTTCCACCGCCTCATTTTGTACGCCGGCTTCTTGAAGGTCAGATGAGCAATCATCTGACTGCGTGGTCATTTTTTCCGCTTCGGTTTCACCGGATAACGCATCATCCGTTTCTGCCGAAGCTAATGTTTCATCAAAACTCTTTTCGTGTAACATAAAACCCTTTTTTAATAAGTTTTTATCATCTAGCAAGCGAAAACAAAAAAAAATTAAGGCCGAATTAACTTCAAACCGCTCTTAAAATGACAATTTGTTTGTTTCTGCACCAAACAACAGTTCTACAAGGCAGCAATGCTTGGAAAACCAGTCTTCATCTCCCCAAATTTTTTCATATATGAAAAAATATACAAGCTTCATCAAAAAAGGTCAATGAACTTTCCCGGCTGAGTAGACGGGCCGGGTAGACAGGACAAATGACACAGTAGGGGGATAAAAAACCCATAAGGCACAGATATAATGCTAATAAGTAAAAAAAGAGCATAAAGAGTGCCAAATGGGATGTGAAAATAATAACCCAAACGAGGTAAAAAAAGGAATCCACTTTACGCTGGATGAAAGGTTTGTGCTGGAATGGCTAT
>JAISZZ010000027.1 GCA_031284385.1 Treponema sp. | reverse complement strand
GCGTTGGCGGAACCTGAAACGCCGCCCATAAGCGTTGAAAGCACGCAGCTTACCTGCCCAAGATTCCCGTACATATGTCCGGTCAATACGTTGGAAAGTTTAACGAGCCTTTTTGTGATGCCGGTATGGTTCATCAAATTTCCGGCAAAAACAAACAACGGTATCGCAAGAAGCGTAAAACTTTGCGTGGAACTTACCACTTTTTGTACGATGATGGAAAATGGAATCGACGGAGTTACAAAGAAAAATACCATGCCGGCAAAACCTATCGCAAACGCGACCGGCATTCCAAATAAAAGCAGCAGCAAAAATACTATAACGACTATGCCCATCAGATTGCCTCCTTACTTTCCACTACGATTTTTTTATCTTTCCAGTGCGATACTAATTTCAAAATTATTGTTATTATTAATAGAATTGATCCAACCGGAGCGCTTATCGTCGCCCATGAATAACTTATACCGAGTGTTTGAAACAGGCGTTTTGAATTCTCAATTGAAAGTGGAATTCCAAAACGTATCAAAACACATAAAAACATGATAGACAGAACATACATAAAATAGTACAGAAATTTTTGTAGTTTATCTGGGAAACGAGTTACAAGCATATCAACCCGTACAAAGTCCGCTTTCCGCAAGGCGGTATCGGCTCCAAGAAAAACCAGCCACGCAAACAGCAGCAATGAAACGTCTGTAGCCCAGTTGAGCGGGTGGCTTAAGCCGCGCGCGATGGCGGAAATAAATACCAAAAAAGTTATTACCGCTATAAACAAAGAAACTAAAAATTCTTCAAGTTTACAAAAATAACTATACAGCATCTTTACAGTATTCATAAATTTCTCCTGCGATAAATTGTAATACTTAGGGCAGCGCTGATTGCGTCAACATAGTTGACATTCAATTTTATTGACAACGCGCATTCGCATAAATCAGTGCATCCGTAGAAAAACACCGGCTACGCTGCCGCGCGGACCGGTGCCAAACCGCTTTTAATTAACATGAATTCGATGGAATACTAATAGAGTTGTTCAAAAACTTCAGTTTTTGAACAATTCTATTATTCTGATAAATCAATTCACGTAATTCATGGACATCTTTCTATCTAACTCATATTAAAAGCATGACAGTTTTTGCCTCACTGCTTCCCTATTTCGCTCCAGATTTGATCGCGCAGTTGCATAAAATCAAGCTCAGCATAGGCGGCTTCGGAGGCGGCCTTAAAAGCCGATCTGTCGGAATCTATCACGGTCATGCCTTTGGCCACCATGTCCTTTTCGAGTTCATCGGCGGCTTTTCCAATCTGAACCGCGTTTTCGTACGCGGCGGCTTTACACTCTTCAACAAGAATTTTTTGCAAATTTTCGGGAAGAGTTTTAAACCATTTTTCACCTACAATAATGAAGTTGGCAAGCTGAAAGTGTCCCGTTTTGTCGAGATACTTGAGCAGTTCGTACAGGTGGAGAGCGTAACTCGCAGTATTCTGAGCCTCAACGCCGTCAATCGCCTTTGATTGAATCGCGTTGTACGAATCGTTCCAGCCCATTGCTATCGGTGTAGCGCCCATTGCCTCGACGGATCTTGCCCACACGGGCGCTCCCGGCGTTCTGATGCGCTGGCCTTTAAGATCGGCAGGCACGGCTACCGGCACATTCGTCAAAAAGTGCCGCGGGCCGTCGTACCAGTTTGCGGACAGCATACGGATACCGTCCTGGGACGCGAGCTGATTCATCCATCCCTCAAAGATGGGAGTTTCGGTGATTTTCCGCAGTTCGTCATAATCGTCCGCTATGTAAGGCATTCCTATAATTCCTATGCCCCTAACATAATTTGACATACGGCCTCCGTCCGTCAGTACCGCGACATTGGCGCCCTGAATCGCCTGCTCTATCACGTCTTCATCGCTGCCAAGCTGCGCCGATGGGTAAACCTGAATCGTCAAAACCCCGTTGGTTTTTTCGTTGACCCTGCTGGCCCAGTCGTTGAACCCCTGAACCATGATGCTGTCAGGCGCAAGCTGCGTAGACATTTTTAAAATGTATTTGCCGTCTTTTTTTTGGCATCCTGTTACAGACAGCGCAATACACATGATTACAAAAGCCGCGCCAATTTTTTTATTTTTCATTCTTATCCTCCAAAAGTTTAGCGTTATACGTTAGCGTATCACACTATATTATTTATCAAAGTTGTCAAAAAACTTTAGTTTTTAACAACTTCCGTTAAAAACAGCAAAACGCAACGCGCCTTACGCAGCATTTTGCCGCAGCTTGACGGAGAACCACAAGGTTCTTGAACAAGTTCATTGATTTTAATCCCAATTAGCGTATAATGCAAGTAAAAACCGCGAAGCGGCTTACTTAGCACGCCTGTGTTGGCGGAGCGGCGGATTGGGGGGTAGGGCGCAACGGAGTGCGCCCGTAGGGGGGACGGACGAAAAAGTGACTATATGCCGCAAAAGGTATGGAAATCGCCCCCCCCCCCCCCCTATAATGAATAAATCAGCGCGTCCATAGAATCTTAAATCGCTGTAGACGTTAATCTTCATCGGCTTCATCGTTTAAAGCGCCGGTGACGGTAACGATAACCGTGCCGTAATAACCGGTATCATTATCCGAATATTGAATTGCCCGCACCAGAATGGTTTCGGCGCTTTCACTTTCTGCTACAGTTAGAATCCCGCTCTCGCTTATCGTAGTGCCTTCGACGTGCGGCTCATCTATTGTCCAGTAATGCCCCTCAGAACTGCCCCTTACTGTGCAGGACGCGCTGCCGCCTTTTACCACGCTTGGCGGTTCGACTTTTATCGGAACATGGTTTTCCATACGCACGGTATAGGGATGCTTTTCATTGGATTGGATGACATAAACTTTAGCTGTGCCGTACTTGCCGTCTTCTGTCATCGCGCTGATTAACATAAAATTCAAGTTATGCGCGAAGGGCATTTCGGCACCGGATATGCTTAATGTTCCAGCCTCGTTCATTGCTGAGGGGGTGGAATTCGATTGTCACTAACATTCAGGGCAGCGTCATTTAAAAATCTGTGATATAGTGGAACTTATATTGGGAGGGGCAAGCAAATGGATCTCACGGAAGAATACATAGCATGGAATGGCGGAATGCCTCAGCGGGATAAAGGACGAGCGGCGGCAGAGCAGACATTTTTTTCACAACCTGATAGACGTGCAGGTAATCGGGCTTACGACCATCATTGCCGTATGGGATGAATTCAATGTGATGGAGGATTTCGACAGGGGAAAGGAGAGTTTTTCAGGACATTTCTGGAATTGCCGCAGGGGATACCGGATGAAAAGTGCGCTGCGCGGGTATTTTCGTGGATAGAACTCCTGCGAAAGACTGCCGTACCCGAAAAACGATTCCGTGTCCATGAAAAAATGTTCCGGCTACCTTTAGCGACGATTTCCTTTACCATGCACTGTTCGGTTAAGTTAAATGACGTTACCCTTGGCATTGCCTTACGCTATTGACTCTTCTTTTTAGTATTGCTAGGATAATTTACAGTTGATGAGGATTTAGAGAGGGGCTTGTGGAAGCCCTTTTTTTTTGGGGGAAGGGATGCGTTATACGCCTAATACGGACGATGAGCTGTTCGCTTCGATAGAGACTGTTGTTACAGGTCTCGGGCTGGGGCTTGTAGAACTGTCGTTTTCGCGGCTAAAAAGCGGCGTACAGGTTAGAGCGGTGGTTTGTAGAGGCGTATCGCGGTTTTGTGAGAACGGTCTCGCGGACGGCGCGGCAGGTGGCTTTGTGGAAGAACCCGCAGTGAGTATAGCCGACTGCGCCCAGACACACCGTGCGATACTGCCGCGTCTTGAGCTTACCTTTCCAAAGCAGGAACTTCATATTGAAGTTTCATCGCCGGGTA
Source organism: Treponema sp. (assembly GCA_031284385.1). The sequence goes on along the minus strand of JAISZZ010000027.1, from coordinate 8,108 downwards.
TTGAACGTAAAATAAAAGATGGCTCGGAATTCGTTCACTATCTAGGCAGGCCCGTTAGTTGTTACCGGACGGATATTTCCGGTTGGACAAGCGGTATTCTGATGAGTGCCGGCGATACTGATATTGCTATTAAGGGGAAAAACGGAATGACAAGGCTATCTTACGGCGTAATCGCCAAAGCAAGGCTTACTTCCTTCGCACGGATTGCGGCGGGGGAAGAAGAGGCGGCGGGCTGATGGCAACGGATGTAACAGATGCCATACTCCAGTTGATTCAGGAACGAAACATATCGGAGGATTTGGCTGTAAAAATTGTCGAAGATACGCTACTTTCGGCATATAAAAGGAAGTTTGGTAGTGATGATAACGCCGAAGTGCGTTTTGATGACGATAAACGCCATGTCTCAATATTTGCACGTAAACAAATAGTAGATGGGGTGTATAATCCGGTTTTGGAGATAGAGCTTGATGATGCACGGTCATTGAATCCTGATGCGGAGGCAGACGACGAGATTCTTATTGAGCTTGATCCGAAAGATTTTGGTAGACTGGCTATTGCCAGCGCGAAGCAAACCGCGAACAAGTCTATACGGGATATACGCAAGGACAGCCTTTATGCCGAATACAAAGACAAAGAAGGCGAAATCATCATCGGATACTATCAACGGGAGCGCAATGGCACGATTTATGTCGATTTAGGCAAGGTTGAAGGGGTTTTACCTAAAAAATTTCAATCGCCGCGTGAAATTTACCATGTAAACGACCGTATCAAAGCGTTAATTTACAAGGTTGAAAAGACTGAAACAGGTCTTTCCGTAGTGCTTTCTCGCACTCATACAGATTTTGTTCGCGCAATTTTTGAGCTTGAAGTGCCGGAAGTCTACGATAAGACGATTGAGATTCATAAAATTGTGCGCGAGCCGGGTTATCGGACAAAACTGGCCGTTTTTTCGTCAAAGGATGATGTTGATCCGGTGGGCGCCTGTGTCGGGCTTAAAGGCGCGCGTATTCAGTCCATCATTCGGGAACTCGAAGGAGAAAAGATTGATGTTTTAAAGTACGATCCCGACCCTCAGCATTTTATAAAAAATGCGCTTTCACCGGCGGAAGTACGTGAAGTTATAATTCTTGACGAGGCTAAACACAAGGCTCTCGCGATTGTCAGCGAGAGCCAGCTTTCGCTAGCGATAGGCAAACAGGGGTTAAATGTAAGGCTCGCTAACCGGCTCGCGGATTGGGATATAGATGTCAAGACTCACACGCAGTTTGAGGAAATGGACATCACCTCAGAGCCTCGTGCCGCCGCATCCCGCTTGTTTGGAGACGGGGATTACGAGGAAGAAATATCCACCATTACCGAACTCCCCGGTGTTGATGAAGCTGTCGCAGCATTGCTTTCACAAAACGGCATAGAGTACATTGAGGACTTTATCAACGCTGATGATGAAAAATTGAGCGCGATAGAGGGTATAAGTAAGGAACAGATAAATGCCCTACGCAGCCTGATTGATGATCTTGTTGAGGTTAAACTTGATGATTCTGGAGAAGATATAGATGCGGGAGCCGAGGGCGAACCTAACACGGCCGCTCCGGAACAGTTTGAAAAAACTGAAGAACCGGAAGCTGATTCTGTTCCCGATGAAGATGATGACGAAGAGTTAGAATGCCCCGAATGTGGCGCAAAAATAACTACGAGTATGACAAGCTGTCCTAACTGCGGCGTAGGACTTAGCTTTGAATACGAGGAATAATTATTTTAGGAAGGAAAATGACGGCTGATACGGAAAACTCTCAAAAACCAAAGGCGGAACTGATTAAACGTTCCAGAGATATTGCAGGTTCCAGGAATGACGCCGAAGTGGAAAGCGGCAATAAGCCTGTTGAAACAGAACGGAAAAAAGTCGTCAGAATCAAAAAGAAGCCGGCCGCGGCAACCGGTTCCGAAAGAATAACGCCTAAAGTAAAAGTTGTAGCGCGCGGCGGGCAGGGGCAAACCGGTTTATCAAATACGATAAATACAGAAAATTCGGCGGCGTCTGTGGCGCAGCCGACGGGCGGCCAGTCAACGGCGGTTACACAGGCAGATTCGGATACGACGGCGCTTGCACAGCAGGCGGTTGCTACGCAAGCAACAGCAGGTCAGCCACAGGCTGAGGCGGCTGTTGCCGCACAACCGGCGGTAACTACTCAGCCGCCCGCGGCGGCGCAACCTGCGGCAACGGCAGACAACCAGACACAGGCGGATGCTGATAAACCGGTGACAGCTACTCAACAAACGGTAACTACACAGCCTGCGGCGGACACTCAGCAGGCGGACAAACGTCCGGTTGCTGACCGCCGGACGAGTCATGACGAAAAAAATAAAAACACGGACGGGTCATCTGGAAATGCGGCTGTAAGTCATGTAAGCGTTTACAAAGAGACGGCAAGGCCGGCAGTGCAGGCCGGGCGTGTAGGCGGTAAATTTATAGGGCCAAAGCCCCAACGCGGTGGAAGTAACGGCACAGGCGACAATAATCAAAACTGGAGTGGTAACCGCAGTGATGGGGTAAAAAATGATGCCCGAAAACCGGCCACTTATGTCGGGCGCGGTAATGGACGGCGAGGCGGAAATCAGGGCGGCGGCCAACCCTATGGACAGCGTCCAGGAGGCGACAACAGCAGCAGGCAAGGCGGCGGACATCCCGGCGCTCAAGCCAATGGACGTAACGCAGGACAAGGCGGCGGTTACACAGCCGGCGGCGGTTACAATGGCGGCGGCGGTAATGGCGGCGGCGGTAACAATGGCGGACGCTTTTCAAACAACGGGGCACGCGGTGCCTATGGCGGGCAAAACGCGCAGAACAATCAATCCAGACCTTCCGGTTACGGAGCGAATAATTTCGGTTCTGGATATGCTCCGCGCACGGGAGGGCAGGGCAGGCCAGCGCCGGTTACTCCAATCGAAAACAAAGGTCCGGTAAAACGCACTTTCAAAGCAAAAAAACCGGAATACCAGCGCCGCGATAAAGAAATTGAAATGGAGGAAAAACTCCATCAAATAAAAAAACGCTCTGTTCAGGCAGCAAACCCCGTACCAAAATCTATCGACATAATGGAAGTGGTTTCGGTTTCGGAACTTGCTCGCAAGATGAACCTTAAAGCGTCCGATCTCATCGCCAAACTGATGAGCATGGGGCAAATGGTAACGATAAACCAGCAGATTGATTCTGAAACGGCGACTATACTCGCTTCCGAATTCGGCGCGGATGTGAATATTGTAAGTCTGTACGATGAAACGTTGATAGAGACAATGGCGGACGATATAGGCTCCATGATGCCGCGCCCGCCTGTTGTTACAGTTATGGGACACGTTGATCACGGTAAGACAAAGTTGCTTGATGCTATTCGCAGCGCCGATGTTGTTTCCGGCGAATTCGGCGGTATAACCCAGCACATAGGCGCGTACATGGTGGAAACGTCTAAGGGCAGCATCACCTTCCTTGACACGCCGGGACACGAAGCCTTTACCCGTATGCGCAGTCGCGGCGCTCAAGTTACGGACATAGTTGTACTGGTTGTAGCGGCGGATGACGGTGTGATGCCTCAGACTATTGAGGCGATAAACCATGCGAAAGAGGCAGATGTCCCCATCATTGTCGCTATTAACAAGATTGATAAACCTGATGCGAACCCTGATAGGGTAAGAAGCCAACTTTCAGAACTTGGATTACAGCCTGAAGAGTGGGGCGGGCAAACTATGTTCGTTGAGCTTTCCGCTTTGAAAAAAGAGGGGCTCGATACGCTTATTGAAACCATACTGTTGCAGGCGGAAATTCTGGATCTTCGCGTAAATTACAACCGCAGCGCGGAAGGTAAAATCCTTGAATCACGCATTGACCACGGGCGCGGCATAGTCGCAACGATACTTGTCGAAAAAGGCGTGTTGGAAATCGGTGATTCATTTGTTGCGGGTATCTGGCCGGGCAAGGTAAGGGCGATTTTCAATGATAAAGGGATTCGTGTTGACCGCGCCTCGCCTTCCATGCCTGTGGAAGTGCTTGGCTTCGAGGGAATACCAAACGCGGGCGACCCATTGCAAGTAGTTGAAGACGAAAAGATAGCTCGTAGTTTCTCGGCAAAGCGTCAGGAACTTAAACGTTTCGAGGACGCGAAAAATATACGCAAAATAACGCTGGATAATCTTTATGACACAATAAGCGATGGTGAAATTCAGGAACTGAAAGTAATCATCAAGGGCGACGTTCAAGGTTCTGTTGAGGCTCTGCGGGCAAGTTTGGAAAAGCTGTCTACAAAAGAGGTTCGGCTGGCCGTCATACAGGCGCTGCCCGGCGCAATCAACGAGGGTGATGTCGATCTGGCATCCGCCTCTAACGCCGTGCTGATAGGCTTTAATGTGCGGCCCACGCCCAAAGCCAAGGCGCTCGCGGATCAGGAAAAAGTTGACATACGCCGCTACAATATCATTTACCGTGTCGTCGAAGATATGCAGAAAGCTATGGAAGGACTGCTCAAACCGGACACAAAAGAAGAGATTATCGCCGATGTAGAAGTGCGCGAAGTCTTCAAGATTTCCAAAACTGGAGTAATTGCCGGATGCTATGTGCGTAGTGGAACGGTTAAGCGCGGCGCGTCTGTCAATGTGATACGAAGTGATACGGTGATTTATACCGGAAAAATTGCTTCTCTCCGCCGTTTTAAGGATGATGTAAAGGAAGTTGCTACTGGTTTCGAGTGTGGTATGGGAATAGAAGGATTTGATGATATAAAATCAGGCGATGAATTTGAGGTTTTCGAAATTGTGGAAGTAGCCCGAAAACTGTAATATACCGCGCCGGTTAATGCAGCGGCCTCATATCAAATTACGCAGGATAACATTCGCAGTTTTGGCAAGCGTATACTTTGAACGTAGTCCTTCAGGAAGCTCGACAGCCTCCGGTATGCCACCGCTAAGTATGCGGAGCAGAGATTCTTTTAGTTCACCGCTGTCTCCGGCATGGAAATATGTTACCGGATAACCAGCATAAATCTCTTTGAACGCCGGAATGTCAGAAATCAGCGCGGGCGTACCGTATGCAAGAGCTTCAAGCGGCGGAAGTCCAAAACCTTCATACAACGAAGGCTGAACGAGCAGCGCCGCTTCCGTGAGCAATTTTTGTAATTCTTCATCTGAAACGAATCCTGTAAACAAAATATTTTTCCGCATATCACCGTTTGATTCTTCAAGCAGCATTTTTAGTTTTTTTGATGCGCCGCCGTCAGAAGTTCTAAAGTTATTTTCTTTTCCAACTATAATTAACTTATAATCGAGTCCCGCATTACGCGCTTCCAGAAACGCATCGATTAAACATGAAAGCCCTTTGTGTTTTTTTATATTTCCAATAAATAAAATGTATTTTTGTTTTTTTATATCCGTCTGGCGGTTCAATTGCCGTTGGTATCTGTCCTGTATTCCGCTATGTGCGACAATCACAGGTTTTGTATTTCCTAAATGATATTCGATACGACTCTTTGAAAACTGTGAAACCGTAAATATTTTTTTTGACAACCTGAAAGCACGGTGGTAAAACCACATACGCGCCGCAAGTCCGGCGCATGAACAAAGCTCCGGCATATCTGGAAAAATAATATCGTGTATCGTCGTGTAAACCGGAACACGGATATGAGCCGGTATATTAAAGTATGGAGAGTAAAATAAATCTGTTCTGTTTACCGTGTTATACAGGAAAGAAGGCGGGAAAAACGTTTCCCCTATGGAAAATGGCTTTATTACGCAGTCAATTATGCGGACATTATTGTTTTTTTCAAATTCGATCAGTTTCCGGCTATCGCCTATCAGCAAAAAATCATTCCGCGTATCAAGTATATATGGCAGAGCGCCGGCTAGATATACGCCGATGCCGCTTGCGTCTATCATCCTACAATCAATACTTATTTTCATTCTTACAATTATGTTTTGTTCATTGTATTTTGTCTATAAATCTCATTCCCGTTCTCCTGTTTGACATTGGACTTGCCCTAAGAACTATTTCAACTTAACATACGCTCATAGTATTTGTTGTTTCCGTGAATTTTACTAATGTTCAATAATATACAGACAACATAATTTAGGTGAGATATATTTATGAAATGAAACGAGAGGTATTACCCCGGTTGAACTGCGGGGATAAAGTACTCATGGAACATATACTTGCGAACGGGAACATAAAGCACAAGTTTGCGGTACGCATCCAAACAGTATTATACAGGGCTAACGGTAAAAAGACCAATGATATAGCCTGTTTCTTAGGGATACACCCCGTGACGGTGAGCGGGTATGTGAAGCGGTACAACAGCGGCGGAATAGAAGCCCTTGTACGGGACAAGACAAGAAAACCGGGAAAAGTCTCCATAAGCGACTATGGAAAAACCGGATTTGCAAAGCCGCGTGTACTGAAAAACCGGAGCAGGCGACACACTGGAGTACCCGGTAGCTTGCCAAACAATTCGGCATAAGCTACAACACCGTCAGCCTGATATTAAGGGAACGGGGAATAAAACCGCATTTAGTAAAAAAGTTTGCGTTTAGTACTGATCCCCGCTTTGAATAGAAACTCACCTGTGCGGTAGGGTTATATATGGATCCGCCGGATAATGCGATAATTCTTTGCGTAGACGAGGAATCGCAGATACAGGCGCTTGAAAGAACGGCTCCGCTGTTACCGATGCTGCCGCATATACCCGAACGGCAGACGGTTGATTATGAACGGCACGGAACGAGCACACTTTTTGCAGCACTTGACATATATGTTATCGGGGAGTGCAATGACCGGCACACTGCGAAGGAATATATAGCGTTTCTGAAGAAACTTGATAAGACGTGAGAAAAAGACAAAGTATTGCATATTATTGCGGATAATTACTCCACGCACAACACGAAAGAGGTAAAGGAATACTTTGCATCTGTGGGAGGCAGGTTTGGGCACCATTTTATACCCACCCATTCATCCTGGCTTAATATGATAGAGCGATGGTTTGCGGAAATTACAACGAAAAGGATTCGTTGGGAGAGCTGGGAATCAGTTATCCAATTAAAAAAAGCAATAAAGGATTTCATAAAAGAATGGAACGCATCCGTGCGTAGTTTCAAATGGACTAAAAAATCTGATAAAATTCTTACAAAAATACGTAAGGCCCGTGAAGGTGCTGTTATGCAAAATGAATAATACTGAACACTAGTAGATGATGATCAATTTTATATAAGAAATGCAGTAGAACAAGCAAATATGAAACCGGGTCAAGATGATAGTTCATGGGATGTTTCTATAGTAGGGTAGGAAAAATCTGACTATTTAAAATCACAAATGGATGATATAAAAAGCATAATAAATGAATACAAACCAAAGATGATTATCACTTTTGGAGCATTCGCATTTGAATTTGTTCGTCGTTGTTATGGGTTAAAAGCAGAACCATTTAAAAATTGGCGTACAAAAAAATTAAAAAAAGAATTTGTTAATTCAATTAGCAAAAATGAAATAATTATACCGTTACTCCATAGAAGTATTAGTATGGGACATTTTCTTTCCAGTCATAGATATTTCAGCCATGATACCATTGAAAATAATAAAAATGGGAATTATTTAAAATATGTTTCTGAAAAATTATCTCAAAAAATAATTGGTATATTGGAATTGTAAGAATAAATGTCGCCTAACGCGCCTGTCCACGCTACACTCCCGAAGGGATCGCCCGTCATGCCTGCTAAACGGCAGACGCTCCGTGCCGCCGCCCTAGACGGTGGCGGGGACGAGAATCCTACGCCATGACGGGTGGAGCAGCACATCGAGAGCGCCGCCCGATACGGCAAAACACTCGCCGCTCAACAGATCGCGCCATGCCGTCCCGTTCGGGCCAAGTGCGCCGTCACAGAGGCGCAAGGGTTTCGCGCCGCCGCTGTTTACCGCGACGAGGGCCTTCCGGTTTGCCGGAGTGGAGGGGCTTCCCGCGCATTCCCGCAGAAACGCGAATTGCCCGGCGGACACGAAAAGCTCGCGGTACCCGCCGCGCGTCAAGGCCGGAGTTGACTTCCTGATTGCGGCAAAACGGCAGAGCGCCTGAAAGAGCGCC